>QFNK01000344.1 GCA_003240795.1 Micavibrio aeruginosavorus
ATATTCGGGGAAGTAACTGCTTCTCATGAAATTTTTTGCAATTTGGTAAAAGCATCCTATACTTTACGAGTCTTGATTTGCATTCCTCGGCCATTCCGCGCCAAAGCTTAAAGAACCATTAATACTATCGGCTGTATAATAATCCGAATGGGACTCTGGGCTTTTTACTCAAATACTGGGTGATTTATGAAAACAATCGGTCGTGATATTCTTTTTGGCGGCAAAGGTGCCGCCACATTTATTCAGGCCATCGACAGTGCCGATATCATATCGTTGCTTCAAGACAACGATATTGAAATCACGGTAACGGATGATGTCGTCACGATCGTGCGTGTCAGCGATGGCGCCGTGCTGGAAATTCCGTTTTCGCAACTCACGGGTCAGCAAGTCCTGAAGCTGAAGGCAAGCTTCGCGCAGATCGCTCCCGCGGCAGGCGAGGCGGAAGCACAAAACGCAGCGGCAAAAAATTCCAAGACAGCGAAACGCACAGCTGAAGGTGAAGCGCAGGGCGATCAGCCTGCGGCCGACAACAGCTCTGCACAATCATCGCCGGGTGAAGGCGATGTGAGCGCGCCGCAACAGCAGACAGCGCAGCCGCAAGGCAATCAAGGTGCGGCCAATACGGAAGGAAATCTGGAGCAAACGCTCGACACGATTCTCTCGGATGACGCTTCGATAGAACTGCAAGGGCTGCAGGCCGGGCGTAATCTCGAACTCAACTCGAGCAATGTCGTCAATACGATCGGCACGATCGCGGGCAACATCGGCAACGGCGGCAGCACACAAATGGGACTTGATGGCGGGGGAAGCGCAACGGCACTCTCGCGTATGATCGGATCTTCGATCCAGCCTTCAGGCGGTGGATCTTCCCTCGGTGGTGGCTTTTCATCCGGCGGCGCGAGTATAGCCGGTGGTGGCTCGGGCGGCGGTGGTGGCGGTGGCGGCTCCGGCAGCGGCGATACGGGAACGATTGTCGCCCCCCCTGCGACATTGCCCGTCATATCAAGCGTGGTTTCCATTGCTGCCCCATCGACATCCGTCACCGAGGGCAGCAACACGCAGGCGACATTTACAGTAACGCTCAGCGAGATTGCGAGCCACGACCTGATCGTCAGCTACCGCACCGTTGCAGGTACGGCAGGCACGAATGATTACACCGCGGCGACATCGACTATTCTGATCCCGGCTGGAAGCTCCTCCGGTGTGATCAATATCGCGATTAAAGACGATGCACGTTTTGAATTAACGGAAACATTCCAAGTAGAACTTGTTTCGGCGCAGACGGTGACGGGAAGCTCCGCCAATATCAATCCTGCGGCCAGCACGGCCAGCGCAACCATTCTGGACAATGACACGGCGCCAACAATAAGTGTCTCCCCCGTCACTGTCACCGAAGGACAGGATGCCGTATTCACCATTACACTGGACAGGCTTTCCGATGTTCCTGTCACGGGCAATTGGTCCGTGCTTGCAGGAACGGCGGGGGCTGCGGATCTTGGCGGGATATTGCCCTCCGGTACTTTTACAATTCCTGCAGGAAGTCTGACGGCAACGATCACGGTTTCCACCACGGATGATAATTTCACGGAACTTTCCGAAAATTTCACGCTGAACCTCAGCGGCATCACAGGCGCGCAAAACACAAGCATCGGCGCCGTTGGAACGATAGAAGACAATGAAATCGGCGTTACCTTTGCAACAACGACGCAATCGGTGAACGAAGGTGACGGCACGGCCACGGTTCAGTTCACATTGGGCCAGCCTTACGCACATGATGTGACAATCACTTATAGAACGGTGACAGGTTCTGCAGGGGGAGGGGATTTCACATCTGTTGCAACGGCGACAGTAACAATTCCGGCGGGCCTTACAACGGCGTCTGCGACAATTGCAATCACGGACGACAATGTTTTCGAAGGCGGAAACGGCACGTTTGAAAGCTTTACGGTTGAAATTATTTCCGCGCAGGATTCCAACGGCGATCCT
>QFNK01000345.1 GCA_003240795.1 Micavibrio aeruginosavorus
CCATCATGGAGGATGTAGGCGCGGTCAACGATTTCGAGACAGTCGCGGACATTGTGGTCGGTGATCAGAACGCCGATGCCCTTGGTCTTGAGGTAGCGGATCAGGTTCCGGATCTCGCCCACCGCGATTGGGTCGATACCGGCCAGCGGTTCGTCGAGCAGCATGAATTGCGGGCGGCAGGCCAGCGCGCGGGCGATCTCCGCACGGCGGCGTTCCCCGCCGGAGAGGGCCGGCGTCGGCGTGCGGCGCAGGTGAGAGATGTGGAATTCCGCGAGCAGTTCCTCGAGCAGAGTCTCCCGCTCTTCCGCGTTTAATTTCTGTGCTTCCAGCACGGCGCGGATGTTGTCCTCGACATTCAGGCCGCGGAAGATGGAGCTTTCCTGCGGCAGATAGCCGATGCCAAGGCGCGCGCGGCGGTACATGGGGAGGGTCGTAATGTCCTGGCCATCGATGGAGATTTCACCCGCATCCGCCTCGATCAGTCCCGTCATGATATAGAAGGACGTTGTTTTACCCGCGCCGTTCGGGCCGAGCAGGGCAACAGCCTCGCCGCGGCGGACATTCATGCTGACGTCCCGCAGGACGGGGCGGCGCTTATAGCTTTTCGCCAGATGTCTGGCGGTCAGCCCTTTCGGGACTTCGCGTAGATGAGGCACGGTTTGATCCTGTTTTTCTTATCGCGGGGTCACCTTAGCAGGATCGGCGGGCGATGGGCTAGCCGAATTTGTGCTTTGCGGCGCGGGGGAGGCAGGAGCCTTTACAGTAGGGGCGGCTGGCGCTTTCGGGGCGGCAGGGGCGGTAACCGCGGGTGCCGGAACGGTGGCCGCTTTATCCTGTCCCTTATTCTGGCCACTTGCAGGTTGATTGTTCGAGCTTGGGAAGAAGACCCCGCGCACGCGGCCGCCTTGTTTTGCGGAGCCGAACATCTTGCTGACATTGGTTGTCAGATTGACCTCGGCGCGTTCACCCTCCAGCGTGTTTTCCCCCCGTTCGATCTTCACCTTGCCGATCAGTTCGGCGGTGTTGGTGGAGGAACGGTAAATTGCACGGCTGCCGCGCAATGTCTCGCTCGGCGTTTTGATGACCACGCTGCCTTCGGCTTCGAGCCTGTCGAGGCTTCCGCCGCCGAGGGCGTTGCTGCCGCTCGATTTTGGCGGCTGCGAGGTTGGCGCGGCCTCCTGTTTTGCGGCATCATCCTTGAAGTACGCCGTGATCGTGTCTGCGGTCAGCGTGTCTTTCGTACGTACGACCTTGGCGTTGCCGATGGCTTTGGCCATGCGTTCGTTGGAATAATATTCCATCCTGTCCCTGGCCGTAACCGTTTGGTCGGGCGACACGAGCTTCAGGTTTTGTCCTGTCAGTACGGCCGTACCTTTGGGTACGTCGTACACGGCTTTCTCCCCGTACGCCTTGTTTTCCTGATCCGCGATTGTCACGTTGCCATCCGCGGTGAGTTGCCAGATCTCCATCGAGGATTGCGCGCCTTCGCGGTAATCCGCCGTCAGGAGGTCGGAGGTCAGGGTCATCGGCCCCTGCGTTACAACGACGTTTTCACGGGCCACATATTGTTTCTGGTTTCTCAGCCATTCGACCGTTTTCGTCGCCGTAATCTCGATCGGCTGCTGGCTGCTCTGCGTGCTCTGGGCATATACGGATGCGCCCGCAAAAAGCGCGGCGGTCAGGATGGTGGAAAGAAGAAGCGTGTGTTTGATCATGGCGTGCTTGCTTTCGGTGTCGGGGACAAAACATTCCCGTCGCTGTAGAGAATGACTTTGGCAGGGCCGGTGAAGATCATGGTACCCGTGCCCATGTCGCCTTCAAGGCCGGTGGAATCAATGGTGCCGGATTTGCTTTCAACGCGTACGTCCTGACCGGAATAGGCCTTTTGCGTGACGATATCGACGCGCAGCTCCTGCGTTTTCAGGATGGTGCCGTCGCTGTTTTCAATTTCGACATCGCCTTCGAGGTTCA
>QFNK01000346.1 GCA_003240795.1 Micavibrio aeruginosavorus
AAGAATGCGATGTTTTCAGCCAGCTTCTTCTCATCGAAGGAAGCCTTGCCAACGCCAGCGTGGATAATGCCGGTTTTTTCTGCACGGAACTCGATGGAACCGGCTTTCGCGGCGGCAACAGCGCCTTTGACGTCAGGCGTAACCGTACCCACTTTAGGGTTCGGCATCATGCCTTTCGGACCAAGGACTTTTGCGACCTGACCGACGAGACCCATCATATCAGGTGTAGCGATGCAGCGGTCGAAGTCGATCTTGCCGGACTTGATCTGTTCGATCAGGTCCTCCGCACCGACAACGTCGGCACCGGCAGCTTTTGCTTCTTCGGCTTTCGCATCACGCGCGATAACTGCAACGCGGACTTTTGCGCCCGTGCCGTGTGGCAGGGATACAACACCGCGAACCTGTTGGTCGGCGTATTTCGGGTCGATGCCGAGGTTCAGGGCGATTTCGATCGTTTCATCGAATTTACGCAGGGAGGCGCAGTCCTTGAGGACCTTTACCGCATCTGCGATAGCATAAACCTTTGTGGTATCTGCTTTGGCGGCAATCGCCTTGTTTTTCTTCGTGTTAGCAACCATCGGATTAGCCCTCCACCACTTCGATGCCCATGGAACGTGCGGAACCTTCGATGATGCGCATTGCGCCCTCGATGTCCTTTGCGTTCATGTCGACCATTTTGTCCTGGGCGATTTCTTTCACCTGGCTCTTCCTGATCACGCCAGCGGACTCTTTGCCCGGGTTCTTGGAACCGGACTGAATCTTGACGGCTTTCTTGATGTAGTACGTGTTCGGCGCCTTCTTTGTGATGAAGGTGAAGGAACGGTCCTTGTAAACCGTGATGACGACTGGCGTCGGCATGCCTGGCTCGGACTTTTCCGTCTGCGCGTTGAACGCCTTACAGAATTCCATGATGTTAACGCCGTGCTGACCTAGTGCAGGTCCGATCGGCGGAGATGGGTTGGCCTTACCGGCCGGGATGATCAGGTTGATATAACCTGTAATTTCCTTTGCCATTTTATCCTCGTTATCAAAGGGTTGATCGAGGTATGTGGTGCGGCTCGGAGCATGGACTTAACAGGCGCCCCGAAAACCTCCCACAACCTTATGGCGGCGGTTATAGGCAGTATTCCGCCCTTTCGCAAGGTTTTTCTCAGCCGCGGGGCTTATAGGACGGCATCAGACCCATGATACGGAAACCGCCCACATAAGGGCCGCGGCGGGCAAGCATCGATAATGTAGGCTGGGCTGCGGTTTGAAAAGCGGGTGCAGGCTCAGGAGCCTTCATATTGGCCTGCCTGATCCTGGAGTCAGTTTTTTTAATGGACATGATGTAGCCTCCCTGAAAAACGGTTAGCAAAAACGGGCGAACACCCATGATTAAAATGTATAACAGGCATGCATTTTTCACAATACAAAAATACGAACACAAAAAAAGCGCCCCTCACAGGAGCGCTTTAATAAAGTAAGGAAAATTATGCCCGCGAGTCAACGCGTATGATGTCCGTGGTAGCCGCATTGCCGTAAGAACCGGACGTCGACACGTAATAGCTGTTCGCGGCTTCCCGCGTAGTATCCTGCATGATTTTCTCGACGCGTGCTTGTTCGTATTGTGTCTTTGCCGTCATGATATTCCCTGTTCGTTATGGACAAATGAGAATCTAGCGGAAAGAAAAAAGCCATGCCACAAAATCATGTGCTGCACGCGCTTGCAACAACCTATCTGGGCGGAGCGATCGTCGTCGTTTTCGGGTCGTAATACCGCCCTGATGTGCTGACGATCATGCCGTTATCGATAACGGATACACGGTCGTGATCCAGCGTTCTTTTTATCTGCTTGTTCATATCCGGCACTGGTCCGGCGTTTATCTGGAATGTGTTGGCTAATGTCATGGGAACCTCTCTGCACAGCATTAAAGCCGGATTCTTTCCCGCATGCCACCGCATCTTGTGCTGCACGCGCTTG
>QFNK01000347.1 GCA_003240795.1 Micavibrio aeruginosavorus
ACTGTTTATGCTTATGCATTAGAGTTACTTAAGGCGGATATAGAGAAGAATTCAGAAAAAGATACATTCGACAGGATATATTGTGTAATTGATAAAGACGGACATAAGGACTACGATAGAACTCTTGCGGTCGCTAAAACAAACCCCGCCCCTAACGGAAAAAGCCTACATATAATTTCCAGCATTCCATGTTTTGAATACTGGGTACTTCTTCACTATACCTACACAACGAAACATTTAAAAAATTGCGCAGCAGTAATTAAAGAGTTGCGCAACATACCGGAACTAAAAAAATACGACAAAAAAAGCTCTGACTTTAGCCGAAACCTGCATAAAATAATTGGAGGCCGGATTGATACAGCCATGTCTCATGCGAAAAGGTCTTTAAAGGAAGCAGCAGACACAGGCACTGATAATCCCTCCACCCACATACACATCCTGATTGAAGATTTCATAGATCAGAGCCAACGAGGATTAAAAAGTTAACAACTACTTAATGCCACTAATTAGACAAATTGGGATTACCTTAATCAAGCAACCAATACATAAGTTCTAGCCACTGTTTTAGGAACCATATAGAACTCATAAACACGATCAGAAATTCACCACCAATTTACGTACAGGCATAAACAATCGTCAGGACTTAAATAGCCCCCATAGCCCGACCACTAATGCGCGAGCGCATACGCATTCTGGCCGACATAGCCATATCGAATTACCTATATAACCCGCGCCGAAGTTTCCTGCCCTTTTAAAGCTCGTGGGGAGTCATCGCGCAGAAGTGTTGCATCGGGAGTGCCTTAAACCACATAACAGCCATGGAGAGCCCTTAAAACGGCAAACAGCCACGGCGCGGGTTTTGATGCTGTTTAATAGGTGTATTCTTAACTTGTTATTAAGGATTAGACCACAAACGATCTAACCATCAGTTCAATCCCCAATTGACAAGGGAGCCAAAAGGGAGCCATTGTAGGGGTACACTGTTAAACCTTCCCCTGCAAAGGCGCAGGAAACCTAAGGTTTTAAGGCACTGGTGGAGATCCCTGTACCGCCCACCATTTCCCCACTAAAGTTATATATTCAGGTCGCCAAGGGGCGCTCCATCCCATATAATCCCGTCAAATGGCACGCAAAATCATGCCGTTTCACATCTTTTGCGCCGTTTCAGGCGCCGTATTAAGCCTTCGGTAAAATATATAGTAGAGGATTGTCATATGACTTATGCGCCGCCGCTCTCCGATATGATGTTCGTCCTGGGCCATGTTGCCCGTCTTGAAAGCCTGCCGGAGCATCCGGACTACGGCGTGCTTGATGAAGGCATGGTCGGCAGCATTCTGGAGCAGGCCGCGCAGCTGGCGGGCGATGTTCTTGCGCCGCTCAATCACACGGGCGATAAGAACGGATGTATCTGGAAGGATGGAAGTGTTACGACCCCGCCCGGCTTTAAGGAGGCCTATAGGCAATATCGCGAAGGCGGATGGAACGCCGTTCCGTTTTCGCCGTCCCATGGCGGGCAGGGATTGCCCTGGCTGGTCGCCTTTGCCGTTCAGGAAATGTGGCAGGGGGCAAATATGTCCTTCGGTCTTTGCCCGTTGCTCAATCAGGGCGCGATCGAGGCGATCGAGGCGCATGGATCGGACGCACAAAAAGAAGAATATCTGGAGAAGCTTATTTCCGGCGAATGGACAGGGACGATGAACCTGACGGAGCCTCAGGCCGGATCCGACCTTGCCGCCGTGCGCACGCGCGCTGTTCCCGCAGACGACGGTACATACAAAATCACGGGCCAGAAAATTTTTATCACTTACGGCGAGCATGATTTTGCCGACAACATAATCCACCTTGTCCTTGCGCGTCTTCCCGATGCGCCGGAGGGGGTGAAGGGCATATCGCTGTTTATCGTGCCCAAGTTTTTGAAGGACGGAGCGCGCAACGATCTTGTCTGCTCCGGCA
>QFNK01000348.1 GCA_003240795.1 Micavibrio aeruginosavorus
CGCGCCCGTTCGAACTAGACCCGCTGTTCCGATCCCTGACCGTCCTTCCGGGCGTCGGGCCGAAGAACGCGAAGCTGTTTGAAAAACTGCTGGGCGGCGGCAAGATTCTGGACCTTCTCTGGCACAGGCCCGTCGATTTCATCGACCGCTCCTATTCGCCGAAAGTCGCCGATGCCGAAGACGGGAAAATCTGCACGCTCGAAATCACGGTGCAGAAACACAATCTCGCCGCGCGGCGCGGATTGCCAAACAAGGTGTGGTGCACGGACGATACGGGTGCAATCAACCTGATCTTCTTCAACGCCTATAAGGACTGGATCGAAAAACAACTGCCCATCGGCGCGAAGCTCTATGTCAGCGGCAAGGTCGAGGTGTACCAAGGCAACCGCCAGATGGTGCATCCCGACACCATCACCCGCGACCGTGCGGAGATCGAGCCGGCGGAGCCTGTCTATCCCCTCACTGCCGGCCTTACAAACAAGAGCGTGCGAAAAGCCGTCAAAGGCGCGCTGACCATGCTGCCGGACCTTGAGGAATGGCTCGACGGGCCGCACAAGAAATTGAAAAAATGGCCGGACTGGAAGGATTGCGCGCTCTCGCTCCACAATCCCAAAGGCGGATATGAATTATCCCCCAATCATCCGGCTCGCGAACGCCTCGCCTATGACGAACTGCTCGCAAACCAGCTCTCCCTCGCCCTTGTCCGGCGCAAGCAGCGGCGGCAAAACGGGCGCGCGTGGAAACCGACGGGCAGGCTTCACGAAAAACTCGAACGCGCCCTGCCCTTTAAACTGACTGGGGCGCAGATGCGCGCACTGGCCGAAATCGATGCCGACATGAAAGAGCCGCTGAAAATGCTCCGCCTGCTCCAGGGCGATGTGGGCAGCGGAAAGACCGTTGTTGCAGCCATGGCGATGCTCAACGTCCTTGAATGCGGCGCGCAGGCCGCGATCATGGCGCCGACGGAAATACTGGCGCGGCAGCATGCGCAGAGTTTCGCGCCGTGGCTCGATGCGGTTGGTATAAACCACATCGTCCTGACCGGACGCGACAAAGGCAAGGCGCGTGCCGAACTCCTCGCGCAGATCGCCGACGGCCGCGCGCAGGTCGTGATCGGCACGCATGCCCTGTTCCAGGACGGCGTGGATTTCCACGATCTGGGCCTGGCCGTCATCGACGAACAGCACCGCTTCGGCGTGCATCAACGCCTGCAACTGCAAAGCAAGGGGCGCGGCACCGATGTCCTCGTCATGACGGCGACCCCTATTCCGCGGACGCTGACCCTCACCGCCTACGGCGATATGGAGGTCAGCCGCCTCGATGAAAAACCGCCGGGGCGAAAGCCGATCGACACGCGTTTGATCCCAACAGACAAGGCGGACGATATGATCGACGCCATCGCCCGCGCCACAGCTTCGGGCGCACGCGTTTACTGGGTTTGCCCCTTGGTGGAGGAAAACGAGAAGCTGGACCTTCAGGCGGCGGAAGCCCGCTATGACATTTTAAAAGAGCGTTTCGGCGGAACCATCGGCCTGATCCACGGTCGGATGAAGCCGGACGAAAAGGATTCCGTCATGGCGCGCTTTGCTGCGGGCGAAATCTCCATCCTCGTCGCGACCACCGTGATCGAGGTCGGCGTCAACGTGCCCGAAGCCACCATCATGATTATCGAACAGGCGGAGCGTTTCGGCCTTGCCCAGCTTCACCAGCTTCGCGGACGCGTCGGGCGCGGCGGCGATAAATCCTTCTGCTTCCTCATGTATGACGACAAGCTTTCGAACGCCGCGAAAGAACGCCTTAAAATCATGCGCGATACCGAAGACGGTTTCCTGATTGCGGAAGGGAAAATCGACCTGCTCGGCGTGAACTACTATCAGCCGCGTCGCGTGAAGTGTCGCGACACCGCGGTGAACCCGCAGGCGCCGTTTATGCCGGAGTGG
>QFNK01000349.1 GCA_003240795.1 Micavibrio aeruginosavorus
TAGAAAAACTGGCCTAAATACTGGCCATCAACCCACATCTTCACATAGGACGGTTTCGCGCGCCTAATCGCTTCATAACGATCCTGGACTTGGCAATTCTCTCTCCAAAAACCGCCGCAAGACTTTCGTTCGCACACTCCGCTCGACCCGATTCCGTAGTTGGTCTGACGCAGGGTATATCCCTCTTTACATGGCTCAAAATACTCATAGCCCGTTTCGTATCTGCCGTTGGAACTCTTACCATCTGGCCCGGTCGTACAAGACGATAGATCTGGAAGTGGAGGCCGTCCCTTTTTTATTCTGCTTTTGAAAGCGCTGTATGCAGCTGAACATCCCGTAGGGAATCCTCCGGGCAGGCAGAGCCAAATCGCGCACTCTGCTTCTGATGCAGCTTTCGACTTCTCAGGAAATCCACAGACCACCACCACCGAAATCAATAAAATTCTCAAATAGATAGACATTACAAACCTTTCATATTTTAAGCTGTAAAATACTATTTGTAAGTTTCTTCTTGCAAATTCCCTCTAGCTTTTGCAACTATGACTCGAAATGTCAATACATCAAAATTTTGTGCTTCTATTCGCCGCACTGTCTTTGCTTGGGCTTCCAACAAACGCAAAAGCAACGGTCATGGAGTTTTCTGATGATGGAACCGTCACAAAATTTGAAGCGACAGACTACTTAAGCCAGCATCGCCATTTCAGATTTACCAAGGCTTCCTTCCCCAAGAACTACAAGGATTTGGTATCGAAATATTCCACACAATATGGGGTAAATGCTGATCTCGTTCACGCAGTTATTCAGACGGAATCTTCCTATGTACCTGATGCCGTATCCCCTAAAGGCGCGCAGGGTTTAATGCAATTAATGCCAGAAATAGCCGTAAATTATGGGGTTTCTGATAGTTTTGATGCCGAAGAAAATATCAAAGGCGGCGTCCATCTATTGAGCGATCTCATTGAAAAATACGACGGTGATGTGAAGCTGGTTCTTGCGGCCTACAACGCGGGCGAAGGTGCCGTTAAGAAATACAATGGTGTTCCTCCCTACAGAGAAACCGTGGAATATATCCAAAAGATCGAAAGATATATGGGAAAAAACTTTGAGTAGGATTGAACAGCGATACAATAATTTTAAGGGGGAGGTAGCTTGAAAGATTAGAAAAATATTGCGCGAGTCCTCTTGCGAACCATTATCAGATATACAACCTATGATTAACAATTAGAAACGACGGGATTTAGGAGATAAAAAAATGACACACAATAGAATACAAAATGTAATTTCAAACAGCCTTTTAGTCGCATTTTTCGCTTTGATTGTGCTGTATCCTGATACATCCCACGCCCAGACCGCCCTTTTCGATTCAGGAACAAACTTTCTGACGGCTTTGCAAAACCTTTTGACCACCACATGGGCAAGGTTGATCGGCATTATCGCAGTAGCCCTCTGCGGGATTGCGTTCATGACCGGCCGTATGTCGTGGCAGGTAGCAGGTTCCGTCGCAATCGGCATTATCCTTATCTTTGGCGCACCGGCCATCGTGGATAGCGTTTCAGGCACCCTATAACGAAATGGCGGAAGAGCGGATCGAGATAGATCCTCTTTTCATCGGTATGACCAGGCCCCCTTTGACGATGGGCGTGCCGATGGAATTCTTTGGGATCAATTTTATTGTCTTCGGCATAGGCATGATTTTGTTCATGTCCTTATCAGGAAAGATCATTTTCTTTGCCTGTGTCACTCTTCCGATCCATGCGATCGGTTATATCGCAACGGAAAAGGATCCACACTGGATGCGGATCTGGCTCACAAAACTGAATAAATGTGCGCCCACAAGAAACAAGAGTTTTTGGAAAAGTAATAGTTACAAACCATAGGAACGGATTATGTTCGCTGCAGCGAAAAAAGACGATACGATCTATGGCAGACAAGCCAAAGT
>QFNK01000350.1 GCA_003240795.1 Micavibrio aeruginosavorus
GCCAGCGGGCCTTCCGGCAGCATGCGCTCAACGGCTTTTTCAACAACGCGCTCAGGGAAGCGTCCTGCGAGGATTTCGCCTTTGGACTTGCCCTTGATACCGCCGGGGTGACCCGTGTGCCAGTAGAAGATATCGTCCTTCGCCTTGTTACCCGTCAGACGGACTTTGTCCGCATTGACGATGATGACGTTGTCGCCGTCATCCATGTGTGGCGTGTAGGAAGGCTTGTGCTTGCCGCGCAGACGCAGGGCGACGTAGGATGCCAGACGGCCGAGGACAACGCCCTCTGCATCGATGACGATCCAGTCTTTCTGAATATCTGCCGCTTTTGCGGAGTATGTCATGGTGTATTCCTTTTCAGGGTTTAAATGTCTTGGCCGTGTTATGCGTCAAATGAACGCCTATCGTCAAGAATAATCGTGCAAAAACAGTCCGGTAAAAGACAGGTATCATAATACCATATTTTACTGCGAACCATTTCATCCCTAACCCGTTGGAATACCTATAATTATAAATGATTGGGAATGGTCATGGGATTTTTTAAAAATAAAGACAACGCTATAAACGACGAAACAGCTCCCCATAAACGCCACCGCGTACGCAAGACGATGATATGGACGGTCGTTATTCTCATTGCACTGCTGATCGCCGGCCGTGCCTATCTGCCCATATGGCTCAAGGATCACGTAAATGAAACGCTGAACAATATCGACGGCTATCGCGGGTCCGTCGAAGACATCGATGTCGCGCTTTATCGCGGCGCCTATACCATACATGGGCTCGAACTTTTCAAGATAGACAAGAACATACCCGTTCCTTTTCTGGACATCCGGACGATCGATCTATCCCTGCAATGGGGTGCTCTTTTCCACGGGGAAATCGTCGGAGACGTCACGCTTGACCGCCCCATCATTAACTTCGCACGCAGCAGCACAGGCCAGACGGCGCAGACGGGTGTGGAAACGGACTGGACGAAACCGATCAAGGAACTGATGCCGCTCGATATCAACTTCGTTGAAATCAATGATGGCCGCATTGCGTATCAGGATTTCTCCACCACGCCCAAAGTCGATATTTTTATCGAGGACATGTATGCCAAGGTCACAAACCTTCGCAATGTCGAAGATAAGAACGCCGCTCTTCCATCCGTTCTGCAAATCTCCGGTAAGTCCATAGGCGGCGGAGACATGAGAATCGATGGAAAATTGAATATCCTGAAAAAAGTGCCTGATGCCGAGATAAAGGCAAAGCTGGAGAAGGTCAACCTCCCTGCCCTGAATGACTACGCCCGTGCGTTTGCAGGCATTGATTTCGAGCAGGGTAATTTCAACCTCTACAGCGACCTGAACCTGAAGAACGGGAATGTCACCGGCTATATTAAACCGCTGGCAACAGACATTCACCTGATCGATCTGTCCGAAGATCCGTTCACTGTACTGTGGGAATCGTTCGTGGCCGCTGTCGTCGATATATTCTCGAACCAGCGCAAGGATCAGTTCGCGACACAGATAGAGTTGCAGGGAACAATCGATAGCCCGGAAACAAATTTCTGGTCGACCCTGCGCGGAATATTCCGAAACGCGTTTGTTCAGGCTTACACCAACACGATCAAACCTGAATAACGGCCGGCGCCGTTATTCCTCGTCCACTGCCTCGTTTTTTGTGATTAGGACCTTGTCGATGCGAAGTCCGTCCATATCCATGATTTCAAACGAGTAGCCGAACTGATCGATCTTCACGCCCTCTTTCGGCGACGTGCGAAGTTCCTCGAGCATAAAACCCGCGATTGTATCGAAATCCTCATCTGCGCTGATCTCATGAATGCCGATGGAAAGGTGGATTTCCTCTATCGGCGTACGGCCGTCGACAAGCCAGGAACCATCCGCACGTTCCACGATTTTCAACTGGTCGCCGTGGTCGTAATT
>QFNK01000351.1 GCA_003240795.1 Micavibrio aeruginosavorus
TGGCCTATGACGGTTTTGTCGGCGGATCGCGCGGACACGAGATTGTTGCCGAGCATGCCGCCGCCGAGGTGGAGGAAGAGCCGGTTGTCAACAACGCGCCCGTTCTCGAGGAAAACCCTCATGGCGAGGAGCTGAACCGCTTTACCTTCTGGGGCGAATCCATCAAGGTTCTGCCGCAGAACGATACGGTCGATGCCGCGCACCATGTTCCGACATGGGTAAAGCTTCTGCCTACGGCTATGGGCGCACTTGGACTTCTTCTGTCCTGGGTGTTCTACAGCCGCAAGCCTGGTTTGCCCGGTGTTTTCACCCGCACTTTCTCGGCCATTCACACGCTGTTTTTCCGCAAGTGGTTCTTTGACGAGCTGTATAACGCTGTGTTTGTCCGCAATGCCCTTCGCGCCGGTCGTGCGTTCTGGGCAACGGACCGTAATGTCGTGGACGGGGTCGGGCCTGACGGCGTTGCCGCCCGCTCTATGGATATCTCCGCCATTCTTAAAAAGGCGCAGACGGGATACGTGTTCCATTATGCTTTCGTGATGATTATCGGCGTGTTCGCGTTCGTCAGCTGGCTTTTCTACAAGGTCGGGGTTTAGGGGTTTCTTATGCTGGATTATATTCTTTCCCTTCAGATTTTCCTGCCGCTTGTCGGCGCGCTGCTGATCCTCGTTCTGCCGAAGATCTGTGATTGCACGGCGAAATGGATTGCGTTTGCGACCACGGGCATCGTGTTTGTTCTCTCGCTTTACATGCTTTCGCAGTACAACGGCGCGAGCGCGGAAATGCAATTCGTCGAGAAGAAGGCGTGGTTCCCCGAGCTTGGCCTGAATTATCATCTAGGCGTTGACGGCATTTCCATCTATTTCGTCGTTCTTGCGACATTCCTGACACCGATCTGTGTTTTGTCCGCGTGGAATTCCATCGAAAAGCGCGTGAAGGAATTCATGATCGCGTTTCTCGTGCTGGAAACCTTTATGGTCGGCACGTTCTGCGCACTTGATTCCGTTCTTTTCTATGTCTTCTTCGAAGGCGTTCTGATCCCGATGTTCATCATCATCGGCGTCTGGGGCGGGCCGCGCCGCGTTTATGCGTCGTTCAAGTTCTTCCTTTATACGCTGTTCGGCTCCGTTCTGATGCTGATCGCGCTGATAGCTCTTTATTATCAGACCGGGACGACGGACATCGTTGCCATGGCGGACAATATGCTGCCGCTGAACTGGCAGATATGGTTGTGGCTCGCGTTCTTTGCCTCTTTTGCCGTCAAAATGCCGATGTGGCCGGTTCATACATGGCTTCCCGACGCACACGTCGAGGCGCCGACGGCGGGCTCCGTTATTCTTGCCGGTGTTCTTTTGAAGATGGGCGGCTACGGCTTCCTGCGCTTCTCGCTGCCTATCCTGCCGGACGCCAGCGCGTATTTCGCGGACTTCGTTTTCTGGCTCTCGGTCGTCGCGATTGTTTATACGGCTCTCGTCGCGCTCGTTCAGGAGGACATGAAAAAGCTGATCGCTTATTCGTCCGTATCGCATATGGGGTTCGTGACGCTCGGCATCTTTACCGCGAATTCGCAAGGCGTTGACGGCGCGATCTTCCAGATGCTCAGCCACGGGATCATCTCCGCCGCGTTGTTCCTCTGCGTTGGTGTTGTCTATGACCGTCTGCATACGCGCGAGATCGCCCGTTATGGCGGCCTTGTAAAAAACATGCCGAAATACGCGACTGTGTTCATGGTGCTGATGCTCGGCTCTGTCGGTTTGCCCGGAACATCCGGTTTTGTCGGGGAGTTTCTGACGCTGATGGCGTCGTTCAAGGCAAATACTTATGTGGCCGTCTTCGCAACGACAGGGGTTGTATTTGGCGCTGCCTACATGCTGGTGCTGTACCGCCGCGTTATTTTCGGGGAACAGAAAAACGCCGAT
>QFNK01000352.1 GCA_003240795.1 Micavibrio aeruginosavorus
GGCCTATGGAAAGACCGTGCGCCTGCTGCGGTGCCGAAAAAATCATATGAAAGTCGCAAAGATGCCCGAAATGCCCGTTAGAACATTTGCAGTTTAATGAAAGTATCGAATAAGGAGGCAAGAATGGACTATAAATTCAGCGAGGTGGTTAAGAACGAGAGCGGGGATCTGCGTATTATATTCGCCAACAGCGCCCGGAACACAATCGAAATGAGTGTCGACCATTTCTGCAAATACCTTCCGCATGACGATCATATGCCACGCATCAGGGCCGTGGAATTGAGCTACGCCGCCGCCGCCGTGATCTGCAAGGGGTATGACTGGAGCCCTGCGGCGTAATTTTATAACTTACTGGACATGCGTCTTTCGAAAGTCGCTATGCGCCAACTTCATAACTAATTGAAATATTATTGCTTTTTAGCGGGCGCATGTTGACATTTTGCGCCCGTTTTTTGTATCTGTACGCCTATAAAGTTATAAAAAACAAAAACACGAATATATTAGAGGTGTGTAAAATGAGTGCTAAGGATTACGGGCCGCATCGGCCTGTCTACGAACATGGCTGGCAGTTCAAGGGAATCGTCAGAAGTCCGTATGAAAAAAAAGATTTTACCCCCAATGCGCCCGACAACCGCTCCCTGACGGCGGCTTTCGAATATGTCGCCACCCGCGACGGACGCCAACTGGACGTGAGCAAATGGATGACGCCGCACCAGCGCTTTTTGACGCAGGCGGAAATAGACGAAGGCTTTCAGGCCCGCGTTCACGGAATACCGCCCAAACTGATCGAAAAGGGCCGCAACGAACTTTTGCTCGCGCAGGCTCCGCAGGTGGTCATCATCGCCCGCGCGCCAAAGCTTGTCGCCTGATGGAGCCGCTGATGGCAAACGAAAGCAATGGTATAACCGGCAAGCTGGCTGAAAAATTTACGTCCGTGAAAGACGCAGATGGGTTTGAAAAGCTGGCGATCGTTTTCAGGGATGCGAATGAAAAGGAACATATCCTGACCGAAGATCTCATGGCCAAGCCGGGATCGGCTGTTGAGGCCATACCCGCCGATGTCCGGACAAAGGCCGGCGAGATGTTCAAATTCGCGCAGTCCTGCAGGGATACCCTGAAATTAACGGGCGGCGTGCCTAGCGGAGAAGTCTTTGTCTCCTCCGTAAACCAGCTGTTGCGGTGGACGCTATGACGATGCAGTTCACGGAGTGGAAACAAAATCCCGTGCGCGCCGTTTTCATGGATGAAACCGGCCACAACATGATTGTGTCGAGTGAAGATGCCGTAAAAACAAGAGCGGCATCCGCGGAGTATGGTGAATACAGCTTCACCCAGCCTCAGGTGTCCGAAGCAAGAAAGGCAATCGCCGCCTTGAACGCTAAGCCTGCTTTGAAAACGCCATAAAGTAATTGACGTCGATGTCGCGGCGGGAGCGTTTGAAATTCCCCGCCGCCGCGTCGAAAATCATGCCTTCGGTGTCATACGGATGAATTCCCGCCGATCGCCCGGCGCGTGCCAGCTCCGACGGTTTCAAAAATTTCTTCCAGTCATGCGTGCCTTTGGGCACCCAGCCCAGAATATATTCAGCCGCCATCTTGCCGAGTACGAATGACTTCGCCGTGCGGTTCAATGTCGAGAAAATGACAATGCCCCCGGGCTTGCACAAATCGGCGCAGTTCTGCACGAATGCGCCCACGTCCGAAACATGCTCTACGATCTCGAGCGCGAGGACGACATCGAACTTCGCCTTTGATTTCAAAAGCTCCTCCGACGAAACCGCCCTGTAATCAATGCTCAGGCCGGACTGCCCGGCATGCGCCGCTGCGACCGAAATGGCATTCGCGTCCGCATCGATGCCCGTGACGTTCGCGCCCAGACGCGCCATCGGCTCACACACGAGCCCGCCGC
>QFNK01000353.1 GCA_003240795.1 Micavibrio aeruginosavorus
AGACAAACGGCATTTCTGCTTTGAAAAATTTGAAGAACTCTGGACGATCTGCGCCGCTTAATCCCACGGGCGCAACGTATCGCCGCTGACTTTGCGAACGGAAATCCTGTCTTTCCCGAAATAGAACGCGTGTGCCCCGCCGCGCCGGAAATCAAAAAGATCAAATCTGACCGCGCCTGAATTGCATCCCCTGATCTTGCGAAGCGGTATGTCCGACAAAATCAAATCCGCCCAGGCACAATCCTCGCGGTACGCTTTAGGCGTATGCACGATCGAAACCTTCCAGCCGTCCCGCCCTATGCGGCATCCATCCGCATCGCATCGAACGCCGCTGTCACGATTCGAAAACAACAGCGGCACCCCATCCGCATGCCCCGACAATCTCTGCCAGTTTTCGATTGTGAATCTCTCTCCGCGCCGTGACGAAACATACAGCGCCCCGTCCGCCCCGCGTACACCGAAAAGCTTCCCCGTATCCGATACCATTATCTCTGGCGATGGCGAAAAAGCAGCAATTAAAAATCCGCACAGCACAACAAAGGCCGCCACGCCTTTTCCCCGCCATCCGCGCCACAACATGAAGAGCGTCAAACCGATACTGCAAAAAACAAGCGTCGCAAGCGGCCATTGCCCGACATTTATCACCGCACCGTCAAGCCGCGCGGCCCAGTGCGCGACCGCCAGCATCCAAAGCGTCCCCTCTTCCATTGCCTTTAGCGGAAGAGCCTCCAACCCAAACGGCATTAAAACAACCGCAAGGACCGCTGCAGGCATGACGACAAACCCTGTAATCGGTACGGCCATCATATTGGATAAAACGCCGTAAATCTGGAACGCCTGAAAATGATACAAGCTGAATATCCCTGTCACGCATCCCGCAATCGCCGATGTAATCACAATTCCGATCACATACAAAACGCACCGCCTAACAAACCCTGCACGCGCATGCCATCCCATCCACCATGGACGTATATATTCGTAAAAACAGATCATCGCTGCCACAGCGGCAAAAGACATCTGGAAACTAACACCCATCAATGCCTGCGGGCTCATGATCAAAACCGCAAGCGCCGCAAATGCGATCAGCCGCAACGAAAACGGCGACCTGTCCAACATAACGGCAACCATGATAAGCCCCGTCATCAGTAATGCGCGCATCGCCGGCACTTCCGCGCCGGCCAGCAAAACATAAAATGCAGCCCCAAAAAGCGAGGCTGCCGCCGCAATCTTCTTGATTGGCCAATGCAAGGCCGCATAAGGAAAACACGCAAGCGCGAACCGGATAAAAAAGAAAATCACCCCCGCGACCATCGTCACATGCGTGCCGGAGATGGAGAGTAGGTGATAAAGCCCCGAGTCCCGCATCGCATCGTCGTCTTCGTCGGCAATCGCACCGCGCTGGCCTGTAATGAGTGCGCTCATAATCCCTGCCGAAACCCTTCCCGCATGCTCCGAAATTTTCCGCTCTATGACATTGCGCGTATTTTCGAACAGCAGATCCGCGCCCCCTACTGCATCTCCAACCACGGCGGCACTCTTGTACGAAAACCCGACCCCGCCGATGCCTTCAAAAAACAAATGCCGCCGGAAATCATAAGCTCCTGGCAACACCGCCCTGCTCGGCGCGTCGATCTTCGCTAGCGTCTCGATCCGTGCACCGGGCACCAACCCCTCATCTTTCCGGAAACGTAGACGCACCAGCTTCGGCGTGTCCTCCGGCGCTACCCCTTCGATCACCAGATTGCGGAGCAGAACGCGGCTGCCATCGCCTTCCTCCAGAAACTCCACCCGCTCGATCACACCGGAAACATTTTTCGGCCCCGAAACCTTCGGCATGATCGGCGTGCCGTAAAGCCCGGTTGCCACCTTGGCCGCCCCTAACCCAGCCGCGCAAAGCGTCATGGCG
>QFNK01000354.1 GCA_003240795.1 Micavibrio aeruginosavorus
AATCTAAAGTATCACGCACTCTGACTTAAAGGTGAGTTAAAATTTTTTAATGCGATAATCCGCCTGTTGGTGCTTTTGTATAAGCATTTCTTAAACTATGCATAAGGCTTGGTTGCAGGCGGGTCAGATGACCTGGCGGGTTCCTATCTCCACAACCTGACTGGTCGGGATGCGATAAAAGTCGGTTGCGTCGATCGCCGTTTTTGTCAGCGCGACGTATATGTCGTCCTGCCATGCCGGCAGACCCGAGCGAGAGTCCGGGATGATCTTTCTATGACCTAGGAAAAAGGACGCGTTTTCGACATCAATATCGTGACCCAAAGCGCGTGCACGGTACAGGGCCGCCGGTACGTTCGGCGTTTCCATGAAACCAAAGTAAATGACGATCCGCGTGAGGCGGGAGCATAGCGGCGTTATTTCCACGCGTTGCTCGATCGGAATGCGCGGCACTTGCTCTACGGATATCGTCAGGATGAAATTACGTTCGTGAATGACCTGATTGTGCTTGATGTTCTGCATCAGGGTTTCCGGCGCGTGATAGGGGTCGCTGGTCAGGAAGATTGCCGTTCCCTGCGCGATGTGCGGGGGAGTGCGCTCGATCATTTCGGCAAGATCCTGTGTGGAGATGGCTTGGGATCGTGCTTTCTCAACGAGGTATTTCGTGCCTTTCACCCACGTAATCATCAACAGGATGAAGTACAGGCCGAATACCAGCGGGACAAAGCCGCCATCGATGAACTTGACCATGTTGGAGGAGAAAAAGGCTAGCTCGATAATGGCGAAAGGGATAACGAAAGCGAGGGCGAGCATGTACCCTTTGCGGCGCACGAAGGCCAGATAAGCAACAATGATGACGGACGTCATCAGCATCGTGCCCGTAATGGCGATGCCGTAAGCGGCGGCCAGCGCGCTGGAGGAGCCGAAGACAAGGCAGAGGAATAAAACACTGTAAAGCAGGATATTGTTGACCTTGGGCATATAAATCTGCCCTTCCTGCTTTGCAGACGTATGGCGTATTTCTAGACGTGGCAGCAGACCGAGCTGCATTGCCTGGCGCGCTAAAGAAAAGGCGCCCGTAATGACGGCCTGGGACGCAATTATGGTCGCAATCGTTGCAAAGATCACCATGGGTACCAGAGCCCATTCCGGGAAGAGCAGGAAGAACGGGTTGTCCAAAGCCGCCGGTGTCTTCATCAGCAAAGCACCTTGGCCAAGGTAATTTAGGGTCAAGCACGGAAACACCATGTACAGCCATGCAATTTGAACAGGTTTTTTGCCGAAATGGCCCAGGTCTGCGTACAAGGCTTCTGCGCCTGTTACGGCCAGGAAAACGGAGCCGAGAACAACGAAGCTCAGGAAGCCGTGACTGGTCAGGAAATGGACGGCGTAATATGGGTTCAGTGAGGTCAGAACAATGGGGTTCTGAATGATCCAGTTCAAACCGCCAAGTCCGAGTGTCAGGAACCATACGATCATAACAGGGCCGAACAGTTTGGACACGGCCTCGGTGCCATGGCGCTGCATCATGAAAATACCGATAATAATCGCCATAGAAATCGGCAGGACGTAATCGCCGAAAGCGGGCGTGATCAACTTTGTTCCGTCGATGGCCGACATAACGGAAATCGCGGGCGTAATCGCCGCATCGCCGTAGAAGAGGGCGGCGCCTGCTACACCGGCGAAGAACACAATGCCCATTTTCTTGCCGATTGTTTTCTGGGTCAGTGCCATCAGAGAAAGAATGCCGCCCTCGCCGCGGTTGTCGGCGTTGAGGAGGAAGAGCACGTATTTGATCGTGACGACAATGGTCAGGGACCACAGGATCAGGGAAAGAATACCGAGGATCTCGATATTCTCCATCCCGTCTTCGGCGATATGGTGCGCGGCCTCACGGAAGGC
>QFNK01000355.1 GCA_003240795.1 Micavibrio aeruginosavorus
GCGTAATGAGCTTTCCCATCGAACTGATACCAACCCCGAAGCAGGAGCGGTGGAAATACACCAACCTGCCGCGCGCACTGAAGGGTTTGAGCCTTTCGCCTGCATCGCTCGGCTGGGGCGCGGGCAATGTCGCGCTCCTGAACGCCAATGCGCCGGGCGCGAAGCAATATGCAGACACCGCTTTGTGGGATTTGAACACGGCGCAGGCAAAAGACGTAAAGTTCATCACGTCCGATGAAACGGTTGAGATCAATGCTAACGACGGCCAATGGCTCTCGCCGCGCCTGATCATTCACGTCAAAGACAATGAAGAGATGACCGTGATCGAACGCCAGTCGGGACAGGGCGGTTATTTCAAAAATCAGGTCGTGCAGATCGTCATCGGCAAGAACGCAAAACTGCGCCATTACCGCCTGTATGATGAAAGCGCGAACGGCGTGACGAACGTCTTCACACACGCCACCATCGCGCGTGATGCCCGCTATGAAGCATTCAACATGGTGGTCGGCGCAGGCACGATCCGCAATCAGATCCACACGGAACTGCAGGGCGAAAATGCCGACTGCACGCTCGGCGGCATCAATCTTCTGAAAGGCGAGCAACACGCCGACACGACAATCACGATCGAACATCAGGCGCCGAACTGCACGTCGAATCAGACATACAAGTCCGTGCTCGACGGGCGCGCGCACTGCGTGTTTCAGGGCAAGGTGCATGTCCACCAGATCGCGCAGAAGACGGACGGATATCAGCTTTCAAACGCGCTGATCCTGTCGCCGGAAGCGCAGATGGATACGAAGCCGGAACTTGAAATCTACGCCGACGATGTAAAGTGCTCGCACGGCGCAACCACGGGCAGGCTGGAAGACACATCGCTCTTCTACCTCCGCGCCCGCGGCATTCCGGAAGAGAAGGCGCGTTCCTTGCTTATCAACGCTTTCTGCACGCAGGCGCTTGAGACGATCGGTGACGAGGAATACCGCGCCGCGATGGAAGAAAGGCTGATCCAATGGCTGGGCATTCAGGCGTAAGGGCCGCCCGCGCGGATTTTCCGGTTCTATCGGAAACGATGAACGGAAAGCCGCTCGCCTATCTCGATACCGCTTCCAGCGCACAGAAACCGCAGGTCGTCATCGACAGTCTGCGTGATACGCTCACGCATGGCTATGCCAACATCCACCGCGGCCTCTACCGTTTTTCACAAACGCTGACGCAGGAATATGAATCCGTTCGTGCCAGAGTGCAGGACTTCATCGGCGCGGCCTCCGGCAACGAAATCGTCTTTACCCGCAACGCGACCGAAGCGATCAATCTCGTAGCTCGCAGCTGGGGCGCCCTGAACCTGACGGAAGGGGATGAGATCATCCTTTCCGGCATGGAGCATCATGCGAATATCGTCCCGTGGCAGATGATCGCGCAGGAAAAAGGCGCCATAATCAAGGTCATTCCCGTTCTGGCCGATGGTACGCTTGATTTCGAATCATACCGCGCACTTATTTCTCCACGCACGAAACTGGTTGGCGTCACGCATATATCGAACAGTCTTGGAACCGTAAATCCGGTCGTCCGCATCACGGCTGCGGCGAAAGCATTCAATCCGGATATCCGCGTCCTTGTGGACGCCTCGCAAAGCATCGTTCATGGCGGCGTAAATGTTGCCGATATCGGATGCGATTTTCTCGTCTTTACAGGGCACAAGCTTTACGGCCCCAACGGTGTCGGCGTTTTGTGGGGCAGGGAAAAACTGCTGAATGCCATGCCGCCTTATCAGGGCGGCGGCGATATGATCGAAAAGGTTTCCTTCGACGGGACGACATTTAAGAACGCGCCAGCGCGGTTCGAGGCCGGCACCCCGCCGATTGCCGAAGTCATCGC
>QFNK01000356.1 GCA_003240795.1 Micavibrio aeruginosavorus
CATCATGGTTGGTATGCGGAGATCCGGCCATGAGGGACTTTTCTGCGCCACATCGCGGGAAAGTTGCGTATTTTGGGATTTGGGCGGAGGACGGCCGTGATGAGCAATTGGGTGATATTGATGCGTGGAATATACTTTGCGATGCCGTACGGCGCTGTACAACGGAAGATATGCGCGAAAGCCAGGATGTGAAGGACGCACTGGAATGGTTTGCGCGCCGGCTGACCAAAAACGCTCCAGTGCGTGATTTTGCCAGAGCTTTGAACACACATGATCCGATGCAAAGATATTGGGAAGCGGGCGATGCGTTGAAGAGATTGAAACGTGGAATGGGCCGCTGATTTTTGACCAAGCTCTAGTGTGATAATATTCCATATGAGCATTTAGCTTCCGTTTTAGCTAGGATAACTTTCTATTCCGTGAAGCAACGCCTCATGAACCGCATAGCAACATTTACCATTGCGATTAAGACAGGCACTTCTACCAGCGGCCCGATCACAGTGGCAAAAGCCACAGACGATCCTAGCCCAAAAGCGGCGATGGCAACAGCTATCGCCAGTTCAAAATTATTGCTGGCGGCGGTGAAGGCAGCAGCGGTTGTCTTGCCGTAATCTGCGCCTATCATTTTTCCCATGATAAAGCTGACAAAAAACATGACCACAAAATAGATCGCCAGCGGAATGGCAATGCGGACAACATCCACGGGTAATTCCAACACCGTGCCGCCCTTTAAAGAGAACATGGCCAGAATTGTCAAAAGGAGCGCAATCAATGTGACAGGGCCGATTTTCGGCAGGAAACGGTTTTCATACCAGTCATGCCCTTTTTGTTTGAGCAGAATTTTGCGCGTCAGAAATCCGGCAAGGAAAGGTAGGCCGAGATAAATGAAGACGCTTTCAGCAATAGTGGCAAAGCTGACATCGACGATATGGCTTTCCAGTCCGAACAGTGGCGGAAGGATGCTCAGGAAAAACCATGCATAAACGCTGAAAAACAAAAGCTGAAAAACACTGTTAAAAGCCACGAGTGCGGCAACGTACTGATTATCGCCTTCGGCAAGTTGGTTCCAAACGATGACCATAGCGATACACCGCGCGAGGCCGATCAGGATCAGGCCCGTCATATATTCGGGGTAATCGTGCAGGAAAAGAACTGCTAGGCCGAACATCAGGAACGGGCCGATCAGCCAGTTTTGTACGAGCGACAATAGCAGGATTTTCCAGTCCTTAAAGATCAGCGGCAACTCTTCATATTTTACCCGCGCAAGCGGCGGATACATCATCAGGATCAGGCCGATGGCGATGGGGATATTGGTCGTGCCTATAGACATTCTGTTTAAAAATTCCGGCGCACCTGTAAAAATCGAGCCGATGGCGACACCCGCCGCCATCGCCATAAAAATCCATAAAGTCAGGTAACGATCAAGAAATGACAGGCGACGGGGTGAGCAGGCGGTCATGAAGTAAATCCTCTATACGGTCTTTAAGCATGAAAAAGGCCGTGTCGAAGGCGGCTTCGATATCGGCATCCGATCCGGTTGCTTTCGCGGGATCGGGGGTACTCCAGTGCAGTTTTTTGGCTTTGCCTAGAAACACAGGGCAGCTTTCTGCAGCAGCCTGATCGCAAACGGTGATAACTAGGTCAAAGGTTTGTCCCTCAAATTCATGCCACGATTTGCTGCGCGGCTGGCCGGAGTCTATGCCGTGGCGTTTCAGGGTTTCAATGGATTTGGGGTGAACATGGCCAGCCGGATGACTGCCTGCGCTGACCGCTTCATATTTCCCTTTTCCAAGCTGGTTGATCAGGGATTCGGCCATGACAGATCGGCAGGAGTTGCCAGTGCAGAGAACAAGAA
>QFNK01000357.1 GCA_003240795.1 Micavibrio aeruginosavorus
ATTGCGCTTCTGTATGCGTTGGGAACTGATAATATTGATGTCAAAACAATCAGTGTAGTCGGTGGTAATGTTGATGTTGAGCAGTGTGCCCGTAATACGTTGCAGATATTAGAACTAGCAGGACGAAGTGACATTCCTGTCTATCTTGGTGCTAACAAGCCCCTCAAACGACCCCTGAAAATGTTGCCCGAGGTATTCGGGGTAACGGGTATGTCGGGTGGTGAAGATATGCCGCTTCCGAAGGTCAAGCCTATCAAGATAAATCCTTCTACCGACCTTACCAATATCATTAAATATCCAACCTTGGTGGCGACTGCGCCAATGACAAATTTGGCATTAAATGTACAGGCCAACCCCGATTTTACTAATACAGTAAAGCATATGTTTGTGATGGGAGGTTCGGCTTATCCAGAGCCTGTTCATAAGCGGCTAGGGAATTTGAAGGTGGACGGGTCTGACGGCTATGCAGAGTATAATTTTGCCGTTGATCCCGAGGCCGCGCAAATAGTTTTCTCGGCGGGGATTGAGGCCATTACCATGATCGGTCTCAATGTAACTCGGACGGTTCTATATAATCACAAGATTGAAAAGCGCTTGCTGGATTGTGGAACAAAATGTGCGGCAAGGGCTGCAAAGATTTTATCCTCAGTCGGAGAAGAGGATTTGGAGGATTATGCTAGCGTAAAAGAATTTGGTGCTGATCCTGTCAGAGCGTTGCATGATGTTGTTGCAATGGTTTGTCTCGATTGTCCTGACATATTTACATTCGAGACGCTGCCAATTCAGATTTGTGTTGGCAATCCACCGTTGCCATCAGGTCAAACAGTAATCAACGCAGAGGTTTGTGATAAAAAAGACGTTCGTGTTGCTACAAAAGTTGATAGTGATGCGTTCTATGACAAAATGGTTGAGGCTCTTTTTCGGTTGGAGTGATTTTTCTGATTTTAATACTAGCTAAGCCCTAATTTTATTCCGCAAAATTTTTACCTTAATAATTATAATAGTAACGTCTTCCTGACCGTCCCTGAACACGATTCTTGATCATCAGGAGCGCGAAAAACCCGGCCATTATCGCAACTAACGCCGATTTTCACGGGCTTTTCGCCAATCGCGGGGATTTTGGAAGGTGCCGGACCACAGCCCGCGCTTTGAATTTTTCGCCTGCAGCTCGTCGGCCCTGTAAGCCCCCTTGCTGAAATATCGGTACTCGACGGCCCACCCACCGCGGACCATCAGTTGCCCGAGATCATCGGCACCGGCGAAACATCGCCCTACAGTACGAGTTTCATTCTTCGCGCGCGTCGTCGTTTCGCATCGGATGGCACGCCCCCCGATCAGATCCCGCAGATGATCCTTTGCCTGACGGCCGCAAGAATAATCCTGCCCCGCCTGATTTCGGCAGGTCTGGAAAAATTCCGGCGCATCGATGCCCCACAGCCTGATTTCCATTCCGTTCAGGGCGAAGCTATCCCCGTCATGTAGGACCAGTTTTTGTGACGCGGCGCCTGCCGGCCACGGCCAAAACAGGGCAGGGGTGAGCATAACGGAAAGCACCGCCAAAAGGGAGAATCTGGTAAGTTTAAGCGTCATGTTTTTCCTCATCCCGTTTCAGCAAACCAAAAACGCTATTTTGCAGATTCAGCTCGCCCGCTTTGGCGCGTTTGGTCATGGCGCGCAGATAACCACCTGGATTTTTGATTGGATTATCAGGATTTTGGGCTTTCTGGTCGATAACCATGACGCAGATCGCGGCAGAGTACCGGCCCATCACCCCGCACGCATCCCACCAAGCGGTTTTGTTGATTTTCAGCACCGGCAGCAGGGCGGCGGCG
>QFNK01000358.1 GCA_003240795.1 Micavibrio aeruginosavorus
ATTTGAACGCCGAAAAAGCGCCTGGTTCCGCCTCTTCGAAATAGAGCGCGGCCGTTCCGCCAACGACAAGGTCGAGGAAACATTGATGCATCTCCACACAGAAGTTGGAATGGTCGAAATGCGCCTGAATGATTTTTGCGGATTCTTCGAGAACGGGTGCAAGGGTCTGCGCCTCCGCCGCGCTCAGGTCGGGGCCGGGTTTGAAACCGAACCACTGCGTCCATGGCGGCGTCAGGTGACCGAGAAGGCTTGCCGCCAGCTGGTCCACCGCATCCAGCGCCGTGCCATCATAAAGGCGGTCGGTTCGGATGCGGCCCGGCATTTGCGAGGCCGTGAAATTTCCGCGTTGTGGCAGGCTGTAATCATAACATTCCTGCCATGTGTCTTCCCACACGCTGCGGCGCTCTTTCGCCTGGTCGTACCGGCGCAGAAGATGTGTGTAATCCCGATCCTCTTGCATCGTTATTCCCCCAGCAGCGTTTTGCGCGTGTTTTGCGTTTCCGCCTGCGACAATATGCCGCGGAAACCGGTCAGGATTGTGCCGAAGCGTCCGCGCTGGCGTTCCAGCAGGCTTTTCTCGCGCTGCGCCTCCGGCGTCTGCGTTTCATCCGGTGAGTTGGTGCCGCCATTTACGGCATCGTTGTTGTAAACATATTGCGGAACGTAGACGACCTGCGGCGCCGGCGCTTTCGGCCGTCCGGAAATATCACCCATAATAGGTACTCCTTGAATTTTAATTGCGAAAAAACGCACACCGACTTTCCGCCGTCATTTAAAGGACAGCGGAAAGCCGGATGGCGATGGAAAAAGATTATGCCGCGGCGTGCGTCAGGTGGCGGTAGAGCTGCCACGGCGTGACGACCTTGCGGCAATGAATGCCGAGCACACGTTTGACCGCCTCGACACAGGTAAAGATCATGAACGGCGCCGGCCTCGTCACATCACGGCGCAGAGGCGCTTTCACAACCCTGTTACCGCGCGCGGCGAGCCATCCGGGCAGATCGAAATCAACCGGCACGTGGTGATGCACCGATATATCCGTGAGGTGGGAGAGCGGATCAACGCTCATCCAGCGTTCGCCGTCATTGATCAGAACATAGCAGTGGCGGAAACCGGGTTTCAGGAAGCGCAGCCACGAAATCTCCGTCTGGCCGCTGAAAACGACCCAGGCGCGTTGACCTTCTTTGATATTTGTCAGCAAACCGCTCATATCTGGAATCCTCCTTGGTAGACGACTGCGTTTTTCGACCATTGCAGGTCGGGCTTGATGTTCATGAATGCGTTCTCGACAATGCCTTTGGCGATGAGAACGTCTTCGAGGCGGTCCAGAGCTTCGTGCCATAGCACAAAGGCCCTTGCCTCTTTTGCGCGGCGAGCATCAGGTGCGAGCTGACGTCTGCCGTAGTGGCGTAGTACCAACAAGTGGTCCATTACCAAACGTCGGTTGCGGTGAAGTCGTTCCAAACATTTTAAAATGTCTGTCGGCTCGCACGGACGCGGCACCAGAGATGCGCCCGCCGCATAGCGCGCGCCGTCGTTTCGCGCCTCCTGCGCGGCGATGAACCAGAACCATGCCTCTTCCGCGTTATCAAACGGGACGGGTTTTACATCGGTCTGTTTTTTGGGCGTGTAACGGTTCTTGTCTTTCATGGCGTGGCTTTCTTTCGGGCTGGGAGGACGGGGCGGAAGAACGTCCTTGACACATTTGTTCTCTTTATGTTCCTATACATGACAGGAACAAAAGTGAACGTCAAGCATTTTTTATGATTATTTTCCTATTTACTTTCGGTCGTAGGAATTTTAACCTATTCTAATGTTAAGCCACGAAAAC
>QFNK01000359.1 GCA_003240795.1 Micavibrio aeruginosavorus
GGAGCTACGCGCAAGACATCACGATAAACTACCGCACGGTCAACGGCACGGCAAACGGCCTTGATTTTACAGCCGTTGCAGGTGCAAGCATTGTTATTCCGGCGGGTTCGACAACCGTTACAATAAATATCCCGATAACGGATGACAATCTGTATGAAGCCGGCGCGGAAAACTTCGCCGTGGAAATTGTGTCCGCTCAGGATTCGTTTGCGAACCCGATTACGGTCGGCACCAACAGCGCGCATACGGTCAACATTACGGACAACGATACACCGCCGGCGCTGACGATCACATCTGCGAGCGCGGTTGAGGGCGGAAATATCGTCTTTACCGTGACGGCAAACCGCATAAGCTCTGAGCCTATTACCGGCACATGGTCCGTAGGCGCGGGAACGGCTACGGCGTCCGACTTTGGCGGCACGCTGCCAACGGGAACATTTACGATTCCTGCTGGAAGCCTGACCGCGACGATCACTGTTGCAACAACAGATGATGTGGCGCAGGAAGGCACCGAAAACTTCACACTGACCATCGACAATATTTCAGGCGCACAGGCAGGGCCTGTCGTCGGGACTGGAACGATTCTTGACAATGAAATGGCCGTCAGCATGAACCTGACGGCGAGCTCCGTATCCGAAGGTGCGGGAACGGCAACGATTACGGTCAGCCTGTCTCAAGCCCACACGCATGATGTCATTATCGGTTACCGTACGGTCAACGGCACAGCGGATGGCAGCGATTTTGTAGCCGTTCCTACGGGTACTATTACAATCCCCGCAGGCTCCCTGTCCGCGAACATCACGATTACAATCAATGATGACACGATGTATGACGGCGGGAACGAGACGTTCCAGGTTCAGCTGCTTTCGGCAGAAGATACCAACAACCAGCCGATCAGTGTCGGCTCTGCGAATCATACGGTGACGATCGCCGACAACGAAACCGCGCCTGTCCTGACGATGGGCGATGTCGTCCGTACCGAAGGCGGAACCTTTACATTCACCATAACGGCATCCGGCACTTCGGATGCGCCGATAACCGGAAACTGGAATGTTTTTGCGGGCACGGCCACCGCGGCGGATTTCACAGGCGGTATCCTGCCGACCGGTACATTCACAATTCCCGTGGGAATGACATCCACAACAATCACTTTCGGAACGTATGACGATGTGTTGCAGGAAGGATCGGAAACATTCACGGTCGGCCTGAATAATATCTCTGGTGCCGACCCGACGCCGGTGACGGCGAATGGTATCATTCAGGATAATGAGTTGTCCGTCGCCTTTGCCTTGGGAAGCAGCGCCGTCAACGAAGGAAACGGTGTCGCACCGGTTACTATTACGCTCAGTCAGGCAATGACAAAGGATGTAACCGTCTACTACAGAACCGTTACGGGAACGGCAGGCGCAACAGACTTTACGCAAGTAACAAACAGCGCAGTGATTATTCCCGCGGGTCAGACAAGCGCGGTCATCAATATCGGCATCAACGACGACCTGATTTACGACGGCGCGCCGGAAACATTCCAGGTTCAGCTTTTGTCCGCGCAGGATAGCGACGGCACGACAATTCCGGTCAGTATCGTAAACCATCAGGTTCTCATCAACGACAATGACCCAGCGCCGACGGTGACTTTGTCGGATATAACGATTGTCGAAGGCGGTACGGCAACCTTTACAATCACCCGCAACGGCCTGACGGACGAACCTATCACGGGGAACTGGCACATAGGCGCGGGAACGGCCAATGCCGCAGACTTCGGTGGCACATTGCCGAGCGGCACCTTTACATTGCCTGCGGGAGTAGGGTCTATCACCGTTACGGTCTCA
>QFNK01000360.1 GCA_003240795.1 Micavibrio aeruginosavorus
GCCGTTACAATACTGCATAACGGTATGGTCAAGATTGTAGAGCATGTCGCCATGGTCGCCTACAGGATTGATACAGGCGGCGTTCGCCGTCCCAATAAAAAGAAAAAAGGTACTGAAAAATCCGATCAAACGTGTCATAAGCGTCATCCCCTTGTTCCTGGCGCCGATATGCCGATTGGTGCCATACTGACACTGTTCTAATATTATTATGCCGAAGAAATCTTAATGATTCAATAAACTATGATTGACGTTACTGGCAGGTAAACCTGTAGGAGCCCTGCATGACCTTGGAACATCCGCTCGGGCAGGAGGTCGAAGACCAGGTACTTGCGCAGTATGTCGAGCCCTGGTAGTGGCCGCCGCACGAACCGGCGCAGACGCCGCTGGAGTGCGGGGTGCATGAGCCACCGCCGGAGCAGCAGGAATGCGTGTTACAGCTTCCCGAAGTGGATGGCTTACCGCCGGAACAATAGCTGTCGCTGACGGAGGAGCCGTCGGAACGTTGGCAATAAACTGTTCTGCTCCGTGTTCCGCCGCCGCAAGATGCGGAGCAAGAGCCGTAGGAGCCGGTATACCAGCTGTATGTATAGCATGAGCTGGTGTTACACGCTTCACTAGTGGCGGGTTTTGTAGCCGTGCAATTGCTATCAGCTGCGGTTGTTCCATCCTCGCGCTGGCAGGTTACGGTTCTTGTGCGTGTACCGCCGCCGCAGCTTGCAGAGCACGAGCTCCACGTACTGTTAACCCAAGCGTAATTATAGTTTATTGCGTTACATTCGCTATATTGATACGCAGTGCTTCCGCTTAAAGTACCGTTTGTACAGGTACGGGATTGGCTAATGCCCGCGCAATTGGTCGATGTTGTTTCACTGTACATGGTTTTTGATTGCCCGCTGGCCAGCGTGCTGCCATCCGGCAGGGTACAGTCGGATGGGGAAGGTGGCGTGGGCGTGCCGCCGCTTGTAAAGCCTATTGGTGCGGGAAGCCCGGGAACTTTTTGGGCACGGACTAAGCCGTTTAAATTAATCGGGCCAGAACCGCTTTTTGAATAGACCTGATCAGACTTAACAGCGCCGAAGTCGCCGACGCCGGCGAGGTCGAGGCCCGCGTCATAACCGATGCGGGCGGCGGTTGTGCCGTCGCTTCCCTTGATTTCGATATCGCGGTTGCCGATCTCGGCGGTGCCGGGCTCACCCGTCTTGATGTTCCAGAGGCTTCCGCCGATTTTTCCGGCCTCTGCATAGGTGTAGCCGAGGACGATGTCGTCGGAGCCCGCCGGTTTGTTCAGAAGCGGCGTATCGGGTGTGCCGTCGGCGTTCGCATCGACGAAGGCGTTGCAGCTTGTCTGGAATGTCTTGTCTTTTCCGGCGCTGATAACCGCGATGGCGATCTGTGTCGATTTAGGCGCGCCCTTCAGGCGGCGGGCGGTGGAGCCGCCGCAGGCGACGACGTTGTCGGTCGTCGTTTTATCGCCATGGTCCCAGGCGCAATAGCCGTATTCCGTTTGCCACGGGTCGATCATGCTGGCGCCGATGGAGGAGGGAAGATAACCGCCGCCGGTCGGTTTGGGGCTTGTTCCCGCATTGCGGTAGGGGATGGGCTCGATGTAGCCGTCCGCGTCGCAGTCGCCGCCGCCTGCCTGCGTCGATGTCGCCATCATGATGGCGAGGCGCGTGGAGGCAACCATATTGTTTTCGGCGATGTTCTTGCGGGAGACCTCACCCATCGTGGCGATGGGGCCTTTCATGATGGCGTTCACGCCCAGCGCCAGAACGCCCGTCATCGCAACAGCGCCGAACAGGGCCGCGAACAACGAGCCGCGCT
>QFNK01000361.1 GCA_003240795.1 Micavibrio aeruginosavorus
ATAGGTCAGAACAATCTGTTCTGTCAGATCCCAAGGAACAAGAGTAATTGGGAGGCCGCTATCAAAGACGCGCTGCACTCCATGTGGGTCGCAGTAAAAATTAAATTCAGCGTATGATTTTCCTGTTTCCGGATTTATGGGGCCAGTGTTACCAGCAGCATCAAGCGCACCCCCCATGATAATAACATGCCGGATAAAAGCGTGCGCTTCACTACCCAACCTGTCCAAAACATGCGCCAAGGTCGTGCAAGGCCCAGTCACAATGTAGGTGAGCGCCCCCGCTTGACGAACAAGATCGGAAATCGTCTGTATTCTTTTTTCTTCCGGATTGTCCATGCCCGCGCTCAAGAAATTTGGCGGGGTCGGCAACTCAACACCACATAAGCCATTTTCACCGACGAAGTCACCGGCGCTGACAATTACATGTTCGAATGGATGCGGTTTATATGGCTTTTCCGCCCCTTTAAGTAAGGGAACATCTGTCCTGCCAGCAAGGGTAAGCAAACCTGCGCCGTTTTTATGCGTCTTACTTGCCGCTGTATTCCCGAAACCGCAAACAAGAGCCGCTACATCTATATCTTTAGCCAGAGCAAGCAAGATCGCCAGCGCATCATCCTCGCCGGGGTCACAATCCAGAACAATCTTGTTGTTAGATATCATAGGTCAGGCCAGCCTTTGCCGATGACATTGTTTGTTTCGCCATAGATTTTAGCGTTTCAATGACGCAAGAGATACTTTTTTGACATGCGGTTGAGATAAAAATATCTTCAGACAAAGCATCTTGAATTTAGAAAGAAAGGGCAGACTGCTTTTGAGAAGCGGACACTCAAGTGAAGCGAAAAAAATGATGAAAAAAAGCCCCAGAAATGGGGCCAAAATCGGCGAATTGCCTTTCTAAAACAACAACTTAAGTGAATGGCTGGGGCGGGAGGGATCGAACCTCCGAATGTCGGTACCAAAAACCGATGCCTTACCGCTTGGCGACGCCCCAACTGGCGGACAAACTGTCCGAATGGATGCGAAAACTATAGAAATTTTTTCCGGAACGCAAGGGGCAATTTTTGGCTTTTTTTCTGTAAGTTAGCCCTCCTGTGGACAGGTTCCATAATTTCCTTGGTTTGATTTTACAAAATAGGTATATTTCCCCTAATTCATGAACAATTCAGGGAAAAAAGCGTTATGAAACAAGGACGCACGCCAGACAAGGTCCATATTGTCCAGCCACCGGAAGACGATGATTTCCCGGTAGAGAACGATTCCCGCATCACCCTCCCCTCGCCGTCCTCAAACCCGCGCGCCATGGAGATCATCCGCACGCTGGCGCAGATCAGCGACAAGCTGAAACGCTCCGAAGCTGAACGCTACGAACTTCTTGCGGAACTGCGCGAGTACCGCAAATCGATCAACGAACTGGAAGACAAGGCGGACAAATCCGAAAAAGCGTATCTGTCGCTTGAGGCCAAGGTGAACACGAAAACTTCTACGGAAGAAGAAATAACCCAGCGTCAGGCACGTTTCGAACGCGCGCTGAAAGAAGCGGAGAGCAAACTGGTTCAGGCAGCCGCAGGTCAGAACCTTCTGGACAGCCGCCTGAAACAAACCGAGGAATTCCAGGCGAGCGTGACGCAGCGCCTCGATGACACGGTCGTTCAGCAGGCGCGTCTCGACAGGCAGATTGAAAAGATCGGTCAGGACAAAGCCCGCGTGCTCCGCAAACTCGAGCGCATGGATGAGATCCTTTCGGAAACGCAGGATACACTGAAAGCACGTGCGCTCGTCCTTCTGACGGATCAGAGCGCCGCGGCGCAGGCCGCCGGAT
>QFNK01000362.1 GCA_003240795.1 Micavibrio aeruginosavorus
GCAAAGTTAATTCATATCCCTGCCTATCTGCATTCTTAAGATTAAATAAATCGCAAATCCGAGCATGCGATAGACCCACGCCGCAAGCGCCAGCCCTGAAAAATAAAATAACTGAAGGGAGCGATAGAATGCCTATAAACAGGAGAACCAATCCTCCTGCTAGTAGTTGTTTTTTATAACATTTCAATTTTTTCAAACAAACCATATCCAGATATTTCATCATGAAATGGTCAAAAAATGCAATTTACGTACTTTTCTTGAATTTGGCGGTTGCGGGGACATATCACTTCATCTTATAAGCAAAGAGCAAAAAGGAACAAAATAAGAACATGCTCAAGACATTGTCGGTGCGCGGCGCGCGGGAACATAATCTTAAGAACGTCAATGTGGACATTCCGCGCGACAAGCTGGTCGTGATTACGGGCCTCTCCGGCTCCGGCAAATCCTCCCTCGCCTTCGATACGATTTATGCGGAAGGACAGCGCCGTTATGTCGAATCCCTCTCCGCCTATGCACGCCAGTTTCTGGAGATGATGCAGAAGCCGGATGTGGATTCCATCGAAGGTCTTTCGCCCGCCATTTCCATCGAACAGAAAACCACCTCGAAAAACCCGCGCTCCACCGTCGGGACGGTGACGGAGATCAACGACTATATGCGCCTTCTCTGGGCGCGCGTGGGCATCCCCTATTCCCCTGCGACCGGCCTGCCGATTGAATCGCAGAGCGCATCGCAGATCGTCGACCGCATCATGGCGATGGGTGACGGCACGAAGCTGATGATCCTCGCGCCCACCGCGCGCGGACGCAAAGGGGAATATAAAAAGGAATTCAAGGAATATCAGGCCAAAGGTTTCCAGCGCGTCAAGATCGACGGCAAAGTCTATGAAATCGACGAAGTGCCGAGCCTCGACAAGAAATACAAGCATGACATTTCCGTGGTCGTGGACCGCATCGTCGTGCGCGACGACCTTGGCAACCGCCTGGCCGATTCCGTGGAAACGGCGCTGCGCCTTGCAGACGGTTTGATCATCGCGGAAGAAGCGGACACGGGCAAAGAACATCTGTTCAGCGAGAAATTCGCCTGCCCCGTTTCGGGCTTTACAATTCCGGAGATCGAGCCGCGCCTGTTTTCCTTCAACTCTCCGCACGGCGCATGCCCGTCCTGTGACGGTCTTGGCGAAGTTTTGAGCTTCGATGAAAACCTCGTGGTGCCGGATACGTCGCTTTCCGTTCAGGATGGCGCAGTTTATCCTTGGTCGAAGAATTTCTCCCGCTATTACATGCAAACGCTTGAAGCCGTCGTGACGGACATGGGCGGCAAGATGAATACGCCGTGGCACAAATTGAAGCAGGATGTGCGCGACGCCGTTCTCTGGGGCACGGAGCATAAGGTCGAGTTCACATACGAAGACGGTTCGCGCAGCTATACAACATCGAAACCTTTCGAAGGCGTGATCCCGAATCTGGAGCGCCGCATGGCGGAAACGGATTCACAATCCGTGCGCGACGAGCTTTCCGACTACCAGATGAGTTTGCCGTGCGATGCGTGCAAGGGCTACCGCCTGAAACCCGAAGCGCTTGCTGTGAAAATCGCGGGCAAGCATATCGGTGAAGGCTCCGCTATGAGCATCGAGGATGCACATGCGTGGTTCGCCGACGTGAACAAGAAACTGGACAGACAAAAGCAGCAGATCGCCGAAAAAATCCTGAAGGAAATCAACGACCGCCTGTCGTTCCTGATGAATGTCGGGCTTGATTACCTGACCCTCGCGCGCTCCTCCGCGACGCTGTCCGGC
>QFNK01000005.1 GCA_003240795.1 Micavibrio aeruginosavorus
GGTCGCGCCAGTAGGCGTGACGGGTATTCATGGCGGCGCCGCGTTCGGACGTCAGCATGTCCAGAAACGCATCGATGGACCCGTGGAGGGTCGGCTTTGGTAATTTAGGGCGGCCAGGGCGTGCCATAATATATATCTCCTTAATATTTGTTCAGGACGGTTGAAACGATCTCAGATCCAATCAATTTCGCATCCTCTATCAGTCCAATTTCAAGCAAACCGTACAATGCCTTGCGGACAGTTCCGGAATACATATTATCGGGTTGGGCGGCAAGGCTGTTCAAGACGGCCAAAACTGTTATCCCGATATGTTTTTGTTCTGGGCCTTTCTCCATAAGGAGATTGAGACCGAGAGTAGGCATTACATAATTATTTTCTAAAGTCAATACAGAATGTTTTTCATAAGCTTTTAACGGTTTATCCAGCAATCCGCTCTTCCTGTCAAGAGTTTCAATGATTGCAAGGATTTGATCGGCATCTGCCGGTTTAAGGCGCGACAGCGCCGCTTGAAACGCTTCGGGCTTGACGTCTATGCCTTCCGTAGCCGTAAAAGACTTGAATCCCTGTAAATATATGTAAATTAAGGGGTTTTGAGCGGCGCGTTTCTGCGCTTCTTCCAGCCAGAAGTCCGGCAATGCCTTGTTCTGCGCCAGAAGCACACCCAGTACGCGCACCACGGTTTCTGTGGATAAATTTGTGGGTTCTGCGTCTGCGGCGAAATTGGCAAAGGCATGCAGCTCCGCCGGAGGGCGTTTTCCGGCCAGCGCCGACTCGACGATCGGCCACTGCGCTTCCTTGTCCTTTCCGACGTCCTTGGCCTTTTTCCAGACCGGATCCTGGGCGACGGCATGAATATGCCAGCTCAAATTGCGGCTGTCCGTCTCCGCCTTGATAACCGCTTTGGCCGCCTCTGGCAGGTTTTTATCCATCAGGTAAAGGCCGAGCAGGGCGGAAGGCGTTTTCCCGGCGACCTCGCGGCCAAGCCCGTCATAACGGATTTTCCCGTTAGACAGCGCCATAGCGCGTTCCAGATCGTTCATTTTGATAAGCGCGTCCGGATTCGCGGCGGAAACGCTGTAGCCTGCATTGTTATAAATGGATTGAAGCACGGCACTGTCCGCGAATTGCGCGTTGGAGGCGCTGCCCAGCGTGACGGCGCAGGCCTTGTCCAGCGTGGCGAAGAATTTGTCCTGCGGATACCGCTTGGCGAAAACCTTTTCTTCAAGGCACGCTGTTGCCATATCGCCCCGCATGACCAGAAGCACCATGCCGCGCTCGGCGATGGAAACATCATACGGGTCTTCCGCCTTTTGCGTGTAAAGCGCCCAGGCATCGTCATAAAGCCCCATCGCCATCAACTTGTTGATGCGCTGTATCAGGAGGTCGTTGCCGCGCAAAGGGCCGACATCATTGTTAATCAGGGCGGAATCCGCCTTTGACAGCAACACGCGGCGCTGGAGTTCCAGTATAGCGCGGACAGGCTGCGTCGTCGGCAGCTTCTGTATCAGATGCTCGATATCCGTGCGGCTTTGCCCTTGCCACAAAGTTTTTTCAAAGCCGCCTTGTTTGATACCGGACAGAGTGCCCGTTGATTCAACCGCAACCCAGTCGACGGCGGGCGCTTTGCTTTCGCTAGGGGCATTCTGTTCATCCTGCGCGAACGCGACCGCGCTGATGACGAGCGAGCACAGGAGAGCAAGGAAAAGGCGCGCGGGTATGAATGTCATGCTACTGGGCGAGCGGAACATTGACGCTGATTTCCTGCTGGCGCACCGGCATGTCCGTAACCGCCAGCCAGACAAAGCCGCCGCCCGCGATAAGAAGAATGCCGAAAAGAAGGAAGGAAAGGAAACCGAGTCTCATGTCCGTGGTCCGTTTTTGTATGGTGGGTGTGAATCCTTTGAAAACCATAATCAGCCCAAAGGGTGAATGCAATTGAACATTTAAAGATATTCATGGCATAAAAGTGGCCGATGGATACGCTTTGCACAAATATAAGGGACGCTTTGGAAAAGCCGGTCGTGATGATCGGCCTGATGGGCGCGGGCAAAACAAAGATCGGATTTTTGCTGGCCAAGGCGCTGGGGCTGCCCTTCATCGATGCCGACAACGAAATTGAAAAAGCCGCCGGCATGACCATAGCCGAAATGTTTGAAACGCATGGCGAGCCCGCGTTCCGTGACCTTGAGCGCGCGGTGATGGCGCGGCTGCTCTCCGGCGACATGTGCGTCATCGCAACGGGCGGGGGCGCGGTGATGAACGACCTGACCGCCGCGCTGGTATGGAACAAATCGCTGGCCGTGTGGCTGAAGGCCGATCTCGACGTTCTTGTGGAACGCACAGGTCGAAGCAACAAACGCCCGCTGCTAAGGAACGGCGATCCGCGCGAAATACTGGGCGCGCTGATGGACAGGCGCTATCCTGTCTATGCGAAATCGCACGTTGTCGTCGACACCGATGCGGCGGAGGCGGAAGTAACGCTGGCACGGACCTTGGACGCGCTGGCCGCGCATCTGGATGTAAAGGAAAAAGCATGAAAACCCCCGTCACCGTGAATGTCGACCTGCGCGAGCGGTCCTATCCTGTATTCATCGGCGCGGGCTTGCTGGAAAACGCGTCTTCGTTGATCCCGCTCTCCCTCGAAGGACGAAAGATTTTCATCCTCCATGACCTCGCCGTTGCCGCGCATGTCGAGCGCCTGCTCGAAGGATTGCCGGAGCGTGACACAGTGAAAACAATGGCCGTTGCGGGCGGAGAGCCGACAAAGTCTTTTGCGAAGCTGCAGGAAGTCACGGGATGGCTTCTGACCTGCGGCGTCGACCGGAAATCCGTCCTCTTCGTTGTCGGCGGCGGCGTTGTCGGCGACCTCGGCGGATTCGCGGCGGCAATAACGATGCGCGGCATTGCGGTGGTGCAGGTACCGACGACTCTGCTGGCGCAGGTGGACTCGTCCGTCGGCGGCAAGACGGGCATCAACACGCCCGAGGGGAAAAACCTGATCGGTGCATTCTGGCAGCCGTCGGCCGTGCTGTGCGATCTGGACACACTCAAGACATTGCCCGACCGTGAAATGAAATGCGGCTATGCGGAAATTGTCAAATACGGCCTTCTGGGTAGCCGCAATTTCTATGAGTGGCTGGAGCAGAACGGAACGTCGGTGCTGTCCGGTTCCGCCGGACATTTGGTCCATGCCATCGAAACAAGCTGCCGTATGAAGGCCGATATCGTCGGCGATGACGAACGCGAAACGGCGGGCGGCAACCGCGCCCTGCTGAACCTCGGGCATACCTTCGCCCATGCGCTGGAGGCTTCCGCCGGATATGACGGGCGTCTGCTCCATGGAGAGGCCGTATCGATCGGCCTGGTGCTGGCATTCCGGCTGTGCGCCAAGGTCGGCCTGTGTCCGGATGAAGAGGCCGCCCGCATGGAACAGCATCTGAAATCACTCGGCATGCCGACCCGTATTGCCGACATCAAACCTCAAATCGCACATGACGCGCACGGGCTTATCACCCTTATGGCGCATGATAAAAAGGCAGCCGACGGGAAGATCGGCTTTATCCTCGTGCGCGGTATAGGACAGGCGTTCCAGTCCTCCGACATCGATATGGCCGATGTCGAAGACGTCCTGAACGCCTCGATATCTTGAACTTTTCAACGAAAGGATTGTTGGCATGGGTATGAGAAAACTGACGCTGATGGCACTGGCCGTTTTATTCCTCCCTTCATACGCGAACGCGGACGATGTCGTCATCGTTCAGCCGAACAACAATCAGGGACAGGTGATCGAGCTTCCGGGCAATGCCTATGTGAACACGGGCAACGGCAGCGCGGTGATTGTCCGTGACAACCGCAACACGCACGACCGCATCGTCGATCATATGCTTGGCAACAACTACCGCCCATATCCGGGCGTCCCTGTGCAGGACATGAACGCGGTCTGTGGCGGCGCCCAGAGCGCGCGGGAATTGCGGCGGTGCCAGAAAGATGTTCTGGATGCCCAGCGCGATCTTTACATGAAATACAACGATTAAAAAAATCCCCGCTCTGTGAAGCGGGGATTTTTTTTAGACCGCGCCGTGGCAGTGCTTGTATTTTTTGCCCGAACCGCAGGGGCAGGGCGCATTGCGCTGTGTATTGACCCACGTTGACGGATCATTCTGGTCGAATGCGACTTTGCGGATCTGCATGACATTGGCACGATTGTCGGCACGGCGCTGTTCTTCCGCGGCGGCTTCCATTGCGGGGTCGAGGCGCGTTTCCTGAATGTTTTTCTGCGCTTCGATTTCCGCCTGCTGCTGCTGGCGCTGAATCGCTGCAAGGACTTCAGGGCTTGCGCTGATCTCGACGAAGCTGATTGTTTGCGTCACAGCTTCGCGCAGATTGTTCATCATGACTTCAAACAGCGAAAACGCCTCCGCCTTGTATTCGTTCAGCGGGTCACGCTGACCGAACGCGCGCAGGTTGATGCCCTGGCGCAGATGGTCGAGGGCGAGCAGGTGCTCCTTCCAGTGCTGGTCGAGAAGTTGCAGAAGGAAGTTTTTCGACATGCGGCGGAACGTGTCGCGTCCGGCGATTGTCAGCTTCTTCTCGAGCGTCTCGGTCGCTATATCTTCAATACGCTGGCGCAGCGTGTCCTGATCGATATCTTCTTCCTTCGCCCAGTCCGCAACGGGAAGGTTCAGGTTCAAAAGACGCTGCAGGTCGCCGTGCAGCGCGTCGACATCCCATTGCTCCGGATACATGCCGGCGGGGCAGGTGCGGTTTACCATGTCCTCGATCACATCGAGACGCATTTCGCTGATGACTTCGTCCAGCTCTTCTCCGGCATCCATGATCTCGCGGCGCTGGTCGTAGATGACCTTGCGCTGGTCGTTCATCACGTTGTCGAATTTAAGAAGGTTCTTACGGATTTCAAAGTTCTGCTGCTCGACACGTGCCTGCGCGCGCTCCAGCGCTTTGGACAGCCACGGGTGCGTCAACGCTTCACCGTCCTTCAAACCGATCTGCGATTTCAAAAGCGCTTCCATTTTGTCGCTCGCGAAAATACGCATCAGGTCGTCTTCGACGGAAAGGAAGAACACGGACGCGCCGGGGTCGCCCTGACGACCCGAACGGCCGCGAAGCTGGTTGTCGATGCGGCGGGATTCGTGACGCTCTGTACCGATAACGAACAAACCGCCGGCTTCCTTGACGATTTTCTGGTCGCGTTCGACATCCGCGCGGATGCTGTTTGCGATATGCGTTTTTTCTTCGTCGGACATTTCCGCCGTGATCGCCTGTTCGATCAGCATGTCGGCGTTACCGCCCAGCTTGATGTCCGTACCGCGTCCGGCCATGTTGGTCGCGATTGTCACCGCGCCGGGACGGCCTGCCTGTGATACGATCTGCGCTTCCTGTTCGTGGTAGCGGGCGTTCAGAACGCTGTGCTGGACTTTCTTGCGTTTCAGAAGGTCGGACAGCATTTCCGACTTCTCGATGGAAACGGTTCCCACCAGAACCGGCTGGCCGCGCTCCGCGCATTCATGGATCAGTTCGACAATCGCCTCGTACTTGTCGGGGATCGATTTATAGATCTTGTCGTCGTGATCGCGGCGGGCGACAGGCACGTTCGTCGGAATGTCGATGACGCCGAGGTTGTAGATTTCCGCGAATTCCGCCGCTTCCGTCAGGGCTGTGCCCGTCATGCCGCCCAGTTTCGGATACATGCGGAAATAATTCTGGAACGTAATGCTGGCGAGCGTCTGGTTTTCCTTCTGGATCTGCACGCCTTCTTTTGCTTCGAGCGCCTGATGCAGGCCTTCGGAATAACGGCGGCCTTCCATCATGCGGCCCGTGAATTCATCGATGATGATGACCTTGCCGTCCTTGACGATGTAATCCGTGTCGCGGTTGAAAATCTTGTGCGCGCGCAGGGCCTGATTGACATGATGGACCAGCGTGATGTTCGCGGCGTCATACATGTTGCCGCCTTCCATGATGCCGTAATCGCGGAGGAGTTGCTCCGCATGCTCGTTCCCGTTTTCGGTCAGGGAAACGGCGCGCGACTTTTCATCGATCTCGTAGTCTTCAGGCGTCAGTTTCGAAATGATTTCGTTGACGCGGTTATACATCGACGTGTCGCCTTCGGACGGGCCGGAGATGATCAGCGGCGTACGCGCTTCATCGATCAGGATGGAGTCGACCTCGTCCACAATGGCGAAGTTGAACGGACGCTGAACCATCTGGTCCAGACGGAATTTCATGTTGTCGCGCAGGTAGTCGAACCCGAACTCGTTGTTCGTGCCGTACGTGATGTCCGCGTTGTAGGCATCCTGACGTTCCTGATCGGACAGGTTTGCCGTGATGACGCCATAGGAAAGGCCAAGGAAATTATAAATCTGACCCATCCATGCGCTGTCGCGTTTGGCGAGGTAGTCGTTGACCGTGACGACATGCACGCCTTTTCCGGCGATGGCGTTCAGATACACCGGCATGGTTGCCATAAGTGTTTTACCTTCGCCCGTGCGCATCTCCGCGATCTTGCCGTCATGCAGAACCATACCGCCGATCAGCTGGACATCGAACGGGCGCATGCCAAGAACGCGCTTGGCCGCTTCGCGCACCGTTGCGAATGCCTCGGGAAGGAGGGCATCCAGGCTTTCGCCCTTTTCAATACGGGCCTTGAACTCCGCCGTTTTGCCTTGCAGCTGTGCATCGCTGAGCGCCTCGAATTCCGGCTCCAGCGCATTGATCGGGCCGACTTTAGCCTGAAGGCGGCGCAGCGAGCGCTCGTTGGAAGAGCCGAACAATTTCAGGGCGAGGTTTAAAAGCATGGGAATCCTTGATTTATCAAAAGCTGAACTCATATAAGCCGCAAATGGGTAAGCGTCAATTTTTTCGGTTGCCCTTTAAGGGGACCTATGCACAATGTCCCCATCTGAAAAAGCCTATTGGTCTCCCGTTTAAGGATAATAAAGATGAACAACAACAAATTGCCTGCCATATTAGGTGTTATTGCCCTCCTGCTCGTTGCTGGCGGCGCTGCCTTCTATTTCTCCAAAGATATGAAAAATGAAACGACATCTACGCCTGCACCTGCGACGGCCGATGCCGGTCAGGTTGATCAGGCTGCCCCTGCCGCCGGTACGGATGGCGAAGAGGCTGGTGAACAGGCTGCCGCTCCTGCTGAAAAATCCGAGCCTGCTGCAACGGCTCAGGAAGAAGATGAAGCCGCGAAAGCCGCCGGTTCTATCGAAGGTGTCACGGTCGAAAAAGGAAACCCTGTCGTTGCCCGCGTTGACGGTCAGGACATCACCCGTGTTGACGTGTTCCGCTACATCAAAATGATGCCGGCCGCCGTTCAGCAACTTCCGCCAGCACAGGTATACCCGCTGGCGCTGGAGCAGGTGATCGACACGCGCATGGTTCAGAACAAGGCTGAAAACGCCGGTCTGGAAAACGATCCGGAAGTCAAAGCTCAGGTCAGCATGGCCGAGCAGCAGATCGTCCGCAGCGTTTACGTCCAGCGTGAAGTTGACCGTCAGATTTCTGAATCCGACATGAAGAAGAAATATGACGAAACGGTCGGCAAGGCACCTGCCGTTCAGGAAATCAACGCAAGCCACATTCTGGTTGCGAGCGAGGAAGACGCGAAGAAAATCATCGAGGAACTGGGCAAAGGCGAAGACTTTGCGAAACTCGCTGCGAAATACTCCGCTGATCCGGGCAACAAGGACAAGGGCGGTGAACTCGGCTGGTTCGCGAAACAGGACATGGTTCCTGAATTCTCCGACGCTGCTTTCAAAATCGGCAAAGGTGAAGTCTCCAAAACGCCTGTTAAAACGCAATTTGGCTATCACGTCGTAAAAGTAAACGACAAGCGCGAGCGTCCAAAGCCTTCCTTTGAAGAGCTGAAGCCGATGCTGCAAGTCGAACTCCGCCGTGAAAAGCTGGAAGCGATGCTCGAAAACTGGAGAAAATCCGCGAAGGTTGAGCGTTTCGACATTAACGGCAAGCCTGTAAAGGCGGAAGAGAAACAGGAAGACGTTGCCCCATCCGCTGGCGCAGCCGAAGCTCCTGCAGCCGAAGCCCCGGCCGCTGCCGAGTAACGGGACGTTATGAACTGTCTCGAAGCACTATCGAAGCCCCGCGCGGTTACGCCGCCGGGGCTTCCCCTTTTGCTGGTGGCCGCCGCTGCTCTGGTTGACCGTGATGGCCGCGTCCTTGTGGCGCAGCGTCCGGAAGGAAAGCCGATGGCCGGTCTCTGGGAATTTCCGGGAGGGAAGGTGAAGGAAGGCGAAACGCCCGAATTCGCCCTGTGCCGCGAAATCGAGGAAGAACTCGGCATGGACACGCGCGAGACATGCTATGTCCCGATCGCGTTCGCCTCGCACTCTTATGAAGATTTCCATCTCCTGATGCCGCTCTATGTCTGCCGCATGTGGAAAGGCAATCCGACACCCCGCGAAGGGCAGCAGATCAAATGGGTACGCCCCAACGAACTGTTCAATATGCCGATGCCGCCGGCGGACGTGCCGCTGATTTCCCAGTTGATGGAACGGCTCTAATACTTTTGGCCCGAGCGTTTTTGCGCGGGATGACCTAAGCGTGAAAATCCGCTATACTTTCTCCATGCCGCTGACTTCCTATAACCTCCGCGAATTTTACCGCACGCTTGGCGGGCGCATTGTCCGCCGCCTGATTGTCGAGCGGCTGGCAAAGATGTGGCCAGATATGAACGGCTACCGCCTTCTCGGTGCTGGTTACGCCACGCCGTTCCTGCGCGATTGCCGTGAGAATACGGAGCGCACCGTCTGCGTCATGTATGCGGGGCAGGGCGTTCATCACTGGCCTGCCGATGAAAAGAATTCCGTATGTCTTGCCGATGAAACCGAACTGCCGTTCGAAACAAATTCCATCGACCGCATATTGCTCGTCCACTCGCTGGAATTTACGGGCTTCCTCGAATCCGCATTTGAAGAGTTATGGCGCGTCCTCAAGAGCAACGGCCGGATCATCGTGATCGTGCCGAACCGCATCGGCCTGTGGGCGCGCGCCGACTGGACGCCGTTCGGTCATGGCACGCCTTTCACGTCGGGACAGGTTGAAAACTTCCTGAAAGAAAACCGCTTCATCCCCGAACGCACGGAACGCGCATTGTTCGTACCGCCGTTCAAAAGCCAGACGCTCCTGCGCTCCGCATTGATCTGGGAGAAAATAGGTCACAGGCTGTGCGCCGCGATGGGCGGGCTTGTGTTTGTCGAGGCGTCGAAACAGATTTACGCCGGAACCGGGCGTGCCGCGCGGAGCCGTGATGCCGCGCCCGCGCCAAAACCTGTAACCGCGCCCGAGCCGATCTTACGCCGCAAGTAACCCAAGCGGGTCGTTCGGATCGATGCCGTCCATAAACGGCTTCTTCCTGTCCACGTGGGTATATTTATAAACAAGCCCGACCCAGCTTCCAACCGCCGACCGCGCGCTGTCCGCCCACGTGTTCTCAAGATGGCGTGTGATCTCTTCTTCCGGAAACGCATTGCCCGTTTTTCCGGCCATCACATCGTTTCTGAACGCGGCGGCAAGATCTTGCGCGTGAGGCGTGAAATAATGTTCGGGGAAGGGGGGATAATCAGGGCGCTTGCCTTCCATGAAGTTCATGACTTCCCGCCTGTATTCTTTCAGAAGCGAGAAGATGTCGTATTCTGGATGCCCCTGAAAACAGACGAAGCGCAGCCCGTCACGGCTAGTCGCCATATGGACGCCGGCCTCCGGACTTTCAACCAGAATACGCATATTCGCCTTTTCAAACTGCGCGCGCGTGATTTCGCTGTAACGGGAATGCGGCACATCGAACGCCGTGTTCATACCTTGCACGATCGGGTGATCCGGCTCCATCACCTTATGGCGGTAAACGCCCCAGCGCTTGTCGTCACGCCACATCGGCGGCTGCCCGTAATTATAGGTAAGGGCGGCATGGCTGGCAAAACAGGAGCAGAGAGTGGAAGTCGTGTTTTCGTACGACCACGCCAGAACATCTTTCAACGGCTCCCACCACGCATCGCTGACATGCGGGTTGGTTTCCTCGTTCGCGCCCGTGACGACAAGGGCGTCGATCCCCTCGGCCTTAATCTGTTCAAAGGATTTATAATAGGTATCGATATGCTTCTGCGCTTCCGCCCCGCGCTCGATAACGGGCAGGGTAAAAGGATGAAGATGGATCTGCACGATCCTGTTACTCTCTCCGATCAGGCGGAAAAACTGCCGCTCGGCGGCTTCCATCGCCGCGTCCGGCATCATGTTCAAAAACCCGATATGAAGCTCGCGGATATCCTGGCTGGCCGCCTGTTCCGGCGCCAGAACCTGCCGCCCTTCGGTCAAAAGACGGTCATAGGTCGGAAGGTTCGAGTTTTTTACGAGCGGCATGAATTGATTTCCTCATGTGATCCTAGTACAAACTTAGTCTTCTCATTTTATAGATTAATCATGTCAGCGGTAAAAGCGCCAATGTCCGAAAAGAAGCCTGTTCAGAATGACGCCCCGTCGTCCGCAAAGCCCTATAACTCTCCTGCGCTGGATGACATCCGCCAGAAGATCGATGCGCTGGACAATAAAATCCATGACGCGCTGATGGAGCGTGCCGAACTCGTCCTGAAAGTGGGCGAGGAAAAACGCAAAAACAACATCCAGATAGTCCAGCCCGCGCGTGAGGCGCGCATGATCCGCCGCCTGCTTGGCCGTCACAAGGGCGCATTGCCCGAAATGGCCGTCGTCCGCATCTGGCGCGAACTGGTGGGCGCGGTCTCGCTGCTCCAGACAGGATTGAAGGTCGCCGTGACCGTGCCGGAAGGCCAGCAGGATTACTGGGATCTTGCCCGTGATTATTTCGGAAGCTGCCTGCCGATGCAGCGTTCGCCGACGGCAATCTCCTCCATCTCCGCTTTGAAGGAAGGCCGGGCGACCTTTGCCGTCGTTCCCCGCCCGTCGGATGAGGACGAGCAGCCATGGTGGACGTTCCTCGACGTGAACGCGGCGGAGCCTCTCTCAATCATCATGTGCTTACCCCATGGCGCGGACCCGAACATCCCGAACCCCGATTGCGGCGCATTGGTCGTCGCCAAGGCGGGCTTCGATGATTCCGGCGAAGACAATTCCTTCCTGATGATCCAGTGCGATGCGACGATCAGCCGCGCGCGCCTCGTCGATCTCGCCGGCAAAGCCGGCCTGACCGCCCTCGGCATGTCGTCCAAACGCAACACGTCGCCGTCCCTGCCGTCGCTCCACCTGATGGAGGTAAAAGACTACATCGGCAAGAACGATGCGCGGGTGAATGAATTTATAAAATCGCTCGACGACTCTGGCGCTAACGTCATCTGTATCGGCGGTTATCCCGTACCGCCGGCATATGAGCGCAGCGTAAAATCGCCTGACGCCATCCCGTCACCGATAAAGGCCAGCGCGTGAAAATAAGACCCAATCCCGGTATTCTTGATATCGCCGCCTATGTCGGCGGGGAGAGCAAGGTTGAGGGCGCGGCGCGCATCATCAAGCTTTCCTCCAACGAAAATCCGTTCGGCACATCGCCCGCGGCGTTGAAGGCGCTTGGCTCTGCCGATCATTTCGAGAAATATCCGGATGGAAACTGCACCGAACTGCGCCGCGCCATCGCCGCGAAATTCGGTTTGGAAGAAGGTCGCATCGTCTGCGGCGCAGGCTCCGACGAACTGATCGGGCTTCTTTGCAAAGCTTACATCTCACCGGGCGATGAAGTGGTCTATGCCACGCATTCCTTCCTTATGTATGGGATTTTCGCCAAAACATGCGGCGGTGTAACGGTAGAGGTTCCCGAAAAAGACCTGACCCCCGATCTGGACGCCATGCTTGCAGCGGTAACGGAAAAAACGAAAATCGTTTTCCTGACAAACCCGAACAATCCGACGGGCAGCTTTAACAAACCGGAAGATATTCGTGCCTTCCGCGAAAAACTGCGGGGCGATATCCTGCTCATCCTCGACGACGCTTACGCGGAATATGCGGCGGGAGAGGAGGGGTATGAAAACGGCTTCGCCTTTGCCCAAACACGCGACGACGTTGTCGTCCTGCGAACCTTTTCCAAAATCTACGGCCTTGCCGCGCTTCGTCTAGGCTACGGCTATTGCCCCGCCGACGTCGCCGATATCCTGAACCGCGTTCGCGGCCCGTTCAACGTCGGCGCAACGGCGCAGGCCGCTGGTCTTGCCGCGCTCGCCGACGATGCGTTCATCGAAAAGTCCGTGGCGCACAATACGGAATGGCGTGCATGGGCGGCCGGAAATCTATCCGCCCTCGGACTGAAAGTCTGGCCAAGCGCCGGAAACTTTCTGCTGGTTTCCTTCAAGGACGGCGAAACGGCGGAGGCCTGCCGTCTGTTCCTCAAATCCCGCGGCATCCTCGTCCGGCAGATGGGTGCCTACAAACTCCCCGAATCTCTGCGTATTTCCATCGGCACGGGGGAGGAGATGGAGCTTGCCTGCGCCTCTATAAAAGAGTATTTAGGGAAATAATGATCCGCAATGCCGCGACATACGGCCTCTACGCCGCTTTCTATTATGCCCTCTAGGGCAGGCATTTTATCGTTTCCGTTTCATCGTTGTTATTCTATGAATCTCTATCTTTAGGGAAAAATTTTGATGTTTAAACAAATCACCATTATCGGCTTCGGCCTGATCGGATCGTCCCTGGCGCGGGCGGTGCTCGCAAAAAACCTTGCCGAAAAAGTCATCTGCGCGGATTCCTCCCGCGATGTCTGTGAGAAGGTAAAAGAACTCGGCCTTGCGCACGAAGTCTTCACCGATATGGCGCGCAGCGTGAAGGGAAGCGATCTTGTCGTCCTCTGCGTTCCCGTCGGCGCAATGGCCGGCGTTGCAGAACGCATCGCGGGTCAGCTTGAGCCCGGCTGTATCGTCACCGATGTCGGCTCCGTCAAATCCGCCGTGATGAATTCACTCCAGCCGCGCCTGCCGTCCAAGGTGCACCTCGTCGGCGGCCACCCGATCGCGGGAACAGAACATTCGGGGCCGGAGGCAGGCTTCGCCGAACTCTTCGTCGGACGCTGGTGCATCCTGACGCCGCTCAAACACACTGAATTACGCGCCGTCGAAAAACTCACGCAGTTGTGGGAAGCCTGCGGCTCCAACATCGAAATTATGGACGCCGCGCACCACGACCTCGTGCTCGGCATCACATCGCACCTGCCGCACCTGATCGCTTACACCATCGTCGGCACGGCAACCGATCTCGAAGAAGATTTGAAAGGCGAGGTGATCAAATTCTCCGCTTCCGGTTTCCGCGACTTCACGCGTATTGCGGCCTCCGATCCCGTCATGTGGCGCGACATCTTCCTGAACAACAAGGATGCCGTTCTTGAAATTCTTCAGCGTTTCACCGAAGACCTGACCGCGATGCAGAAAGCCATCCGCAAAGGGGACGGGGATTATCTTTATAAATGGTTCCGTGAAACCCGCGATGTAAGACGCGCGATTATTGACGCGGGTCAGGCGTCGTACGCGTATCCCAGGAAATCTCGGGAAGCTGAATCGCCTGAACCGGCCCAACCGTCAGCATCCGGTTCCGCACGCTGATATTGATCGGCACATAACGCTCGCCCGTTGTTTCATCCTGCTTGGCAAGACTGTTGAGCAGGGTGGCGGCAAACGCGGCGGGAAATGGCTCCATCAATCCGGCATCGCGCTGCGCGGCGATGAAATCCTCATGGCCGTATAAAATGGCATCCATAAAGAACACGGGCTGAAGATTTTCGTCGAGCGAAAGATACCCGTGTCCTTCGGATGTAAGGATTCCTTTCTGGAACAGGTAATCACGCACGTCGATTTTGCCGCCCGCCTGTTGCCATATGCTCAAATCCTCGCGGGTCATACTGCGCGGGAAATGATGCGGCACTTTGACTTTCAGGGTAAGGCGGTCGAACGCCCAGAGCGACGGATCGACAATACCGCCAAGCGCCGCCCCTTGCGGGAAGTCCAGCGTCAATGTTGTAAACGGCAACGGATAACCGCGCAGGATCAGGTTCGGAAACGTAAGGGTTGCGTTGCCGAACTGAAACCCCTGCGTGTAATGAACCTCGGGAATAAAAGGAAAATTCTCCAGCGTCGGCGCAGGCCCTAGAAACTCGATGCCTTTTTCAACCGCGCGTGCCTGCACATTGCCGATCTCGCGCTCGAACCACTTCGCGCTGTACATCCAGAAACTGAAATGCACGATGGCAAGAAGCGCCGCGATGATCAGCAATGCATAGGCGGTCTTTTTCATCACGCGTTCCTGCGTCCTTCCGCGACCAGCCTGTTGGAGGCTGTCTCGATGGCTTCTTCCATGATGCGCATGGCTTCTTCTGGCGGAAGGCCCGGCTGGATCGGCGGCAGGAATTCAAAAATGACTTTGCCCGATTTCTTCCAGAACGCATTGCGCGGCCAGTACAGTCCGCTATTGGTGGCCAGCGGATAAATGGGAATGTCTAATTCCTTATAAAGCTTGATGATGCCGCCCTTGTAAGGCTTCTCCTTGGTCGTCGCATCCACGGCCACGCGCGTGCCTTGCGGATAGATCGTGATGGGGCGCGCTTGATCGCGGACTTTACGTGCGCCCGCATATAGGGAATTCATCGCGTCCGTCCTGCTGCCACGATCGATGGCGACGACTTCCAGCTTGCGTAAATACCAGCCGAATACGGGAACGGACAAAAGCTCGCGCTTCAAAATAACCGCAGGGTCTTTGAAGAACACAAAAAGTTTCAATGTCTCATAAGCGGAATAATGCTTGGCCGCGACCAGATAGCTTGTTCCGTCTTTGGGACGATGTTCCAGCCCGCGCAGCTCGTAATCAAGCCCAAGAACATATTTCATGAGCACATGCGCGCCATGTTGGAATATTTCTGCGACCCACAACGTCACTGCGCGCGGCATAAGCAGCGTCGGCAGCAGCGACAGGCATATGAATGGCGCCCATATGCCGTAGAAAAGAATATTGAAGATGACAGAGCGAATTTTATCCATGTTTTTCCGCCGACAGTTCGGGGTTCTTGTTCAAAAGGTCGAGACGCAGCCATGTCAGAAGCGCCTTGTTGTATTCGGAGAAGGTAAGCGGCCAGAACTGCTCCCGCCACGGCTCGAACCCGTCGGGCGTCACGGGGTGGCGCAGGATGACAAGATCCGGCATCGCCGCATGGAACATAAGGTAGGACCGTGCCATATGATAATTGGATGTGACGAGGCGGATGGATTTGATGTCGTTCTTCCTGATCCAGTCCTGACTTTCGACCGCGTTCCCCGCCGTATCACCCGCAACGTAACCGAGCGTGATTTTCGGCAGCACGACATCCTTGTCGCCGGGCCATAGCGCGGTCAGCTCCTGCGGCTTTACTTTCGCATTCACGCCGGAAATGAAAAGATGGTCGGCTTTTTCGGCGGCCAGAAGGTCTAGGCCCGTATTCACACGCTTGTCACCGCCGGTCAGTACGACGATGGCATCGACCTTGCGCGCTTCTTCCTGTGGCTTCATCGAAACGACGCTGGCCGCAAACCACATCCATCCCAGGGCCCACAGCAGGGTAAGGGTCAGAAAAGCGGTCAGGCAATATGCAAAAAGGCGGAGTATCATCAGACCTGCGTTTTACGGCATTTTGGTCAGAACGCGCAAGACCGTAAAGCGCGCGGTCAGCATGGCGAGCAGCGCGATCGGAACGGGCATCAGCGCCAGCATTCCCCATTGCCCCGCGCTCAGGCGGAAATCGGGCAGGAGATTGACGCCGATCTCCCCGGCGATCAGCCCGATGAGCAGAAGGACAATGGCACCCGCCGCAATGCCGACCAGCCCGCCCTGAAGCGAAAGAATGAGCGTATGCCGCTGCAGCTGTCTTGCGATGTATGAATCCGTCGCGCCCATAAGGTGGAGAAGCTCCAGCTCCTCCTTGTTCTCCGACAATTTCGAGCGTACGCCGCCCGCGACAGCGACCAGCGTCGTCAGCCCGATAATCAAGGTTATAAGCGCAGCGGAAAATTGAAGCGCGCCCGTAAATCGCAGGACATCGGTCAGCCAGCTTTCATGCGTATCGATGCGCGCGCGGGGCGCGACTTCTTTGAGTTTCGCTTCCAGCGCGGCCAGATCGACTTTCTGGTCTTTGTCCAGCGTCACGGAAATAAGGCCGGGCAGGGGAACGGACTCCATTGCCGCATTCTCGCCGAGCCAGGGCGCAAGCAATTCACGCATCCGTGCCTCCTCGACAATCGCCGCTTCCTGTATGCCCATATCGGCGTTGAGGATCTGCAGCGCTTCGTCCGTCATGCCTTTGACCATATCGGGCGCGATGATCTCACCGGCGGAATCTGATGCCGGAATTTCAACACTGATCTTGTGGTCCAGACCGGCAGACCACCGAAGCGACATGGCCGACAGCGCAAAACTGGCGGACAGGGCGAGCATCGCCAGCACGCTCATCAGCGCGATCAGCAGGCGCAAGAACCCGTTGCTCGAACTGTTCGCAAGCGGCAGGTCGTAAGACCGTGTCTCGGTCGCAACGCCGAGCAGTCTTTCGCGGGCGAGAAAGTTTCTGGACGGAAAGAATTTCACAATAGCGTTTTTGATCTTTTCCATGATCAGTACATCCCTTCAAGCCGCTGGCGAAGCGTTGCCGCGGACTTCGGCTCTTCTATATGCAAGCCGCCCTTGTCGAGGATCAGGCGGCGGTGCCCGAACTTGTCCATCATCTGCTGGTTGTGGGTGGCGATGACGACCGTTGTGCCCATGCGGTTCAGCTGGTCGAACAACGCCATCAGGCGGTAGCCGATTTCATCGTCGAGGTTCCCGGTCGGTTCGTCCGCGAGAAGCAGGCGCGGGCGCGTGATGACGGCACGCGCGATGGCGACACGCTGCTGCTGACCGCCCGAAAGCGTGTTGGGAAGAACGTGCTTGTGGTCGCCAAGCCCGACCCAGTCGAGAAGCTCGCCCACATTGCTTTTGATTTCCTTTTCCGGCCTGCCCTGAATCCGTAGAGGCAGTGCCACATTGTCGAAGGCCGACATATGGTTCAGAAGGCGGAAATCCTGAAAGACGACGCCCACGCGCTGACGCACGACGGCGAGTTGGTCGCGGCCCAGCTCTCCAAGATTTTGTCCGAACATGCGGATCAGTCCGCGTGTCGGCATCCGCCCGACATAAAGAAGCGACATCAGCGATGTCTTGCCCGCGCCGCTCGGCCCCGATAGAAAGTGGAAGGAGCCGGGGTCTAGCTGAAAATTGATATCGCTCAGGACTTCCGGCCCGATGCCGTAGCGAAGTCCAACATGTTCAAAACGTATCACGCCGTAATCCTTGTTGCTGGGGCGAAAAGGGGAAAAACGGAGCGGACATGGTATGCCCGCCTTGCCGTTCGCTCAAGTGTATCCTATACATAGAGTATAGACGACCCTTTGAGAAGTTGCGCCCACAAGATGATACTCACATGTCCGGCCTGCACTATGCGTTATATCGTGTCCGAAGGGGCTGTCGGTTCCACTGGCCGCCGTGTGCGCTGCGCGAACTGCGGGAACCAGTGGTTTCAGGAGCCGGAACAAAATCTGGACGAGGCGCTGTTTTCCGAAGACACGCCGTTTGAGGCGCCCTTTCCTGAAATCCCTGTCCAGGACGACGAAGCATCCGATTTCCAGTCCATTTTACGAAAGGAAATCGAGGCCGCGCCGATTCCCGATGGCGTGAAGCCCCAGCAGGATGCGGAACATGATCCTGTACTCGCGGAAATTCAACGCGCCAACGCCGCCAAGAAAGAAAAGGCTGCCGGCAAACGCGGGGACGCCCTTGCCGGTTACGCGACGGCGGCGGCCATCGTGATTATCGTCTTCGCCGCCTTTTTGATGGCAAGCCAGTCGGTCAGCCGTATCTGGCCCGCATCCGCCATGATCTACAGCATGTTCGGCCTTCCGGTCACGTTGCCGGGTGAGGGATTATCGCTTGCCTCGTTGGAGGCGGAGATAAAGGATGGGAAGATCGTCATGCGCGGCACCATCAACAATCTGAAATCCACCGATATGGACGTGCCGCCCGTCATGGCCACGGTCACGGACCTGAACGGCAAGGCGATGCAGGACATCCTGATCGCGCCGCCCGTATCGCGGCTGAAAGGCGAAGGCTCCGCGCAATTTTCCGCGTCATACCCGAAAATTCCCGATGGCGCGGTCAGCGTGAATTTTGCTTTCTCCGCCCTGTCCGCCGTCGCGCCCGCGGGCGGTGAGGGAAATACGGAGAAAGAAAAGACGGAGGCCGGTAAAACCGCTGCACCGGAAGAAGGACACGCCGCAGATGCGACGCAAAACCATCACTGATTTCCTGAAGACGACAAGAGAACGCTTTCCCGCTTTCGAACCCGTCATCCTTTTGTGTATGGCCGGTATCGTTCTCGCGCTTATGGCCTTTGCGGAAATCACGGATGATGTGCTTGAGGGGGAAACCCACGCCTTCGACGAAAAAATACTGATGATGATGCGCGATGGAAACAATCCGCAAAATCCGTGGGGGCCGCCGTGGGTCGCCGAAATGGTGCGGGATATTTCCGGCCTTGGCGGCATTGTCATTCTTGCCTTGGTAACGTTTGGGGCGGGTCTTTATCTCTGGATGCTCCGCAAAAAAGGCGCGGCTGTTTTTCTTTTTGTGACGGTCATTCTGGGGACGTTGCTCTCAAACCTGCTGAAACATGGTTTTGGTCGCCCGCGCCCCGACCTCGTGCCGCACGGCTCCTACATATTCACGAACAGTTTCCCGAGCGGCCATTCCATGATGGCGGCGATTGTGTATCTGAGCATTGGGATATTGCTGGCCCGCGCGCATGCGAGTTACAGGCTCAAGCTCTACTTTATATTCACCTCGATCCTGATCACGCTTCTGATAGGCGTCAGCCGCGTTTATCTTGGCGTACACTGGCCGACCGACGTTCTCGCCGGATGGCTTGCGGGCGGCGTGTTCGCCGTCATGGCCTATACGCTCGAATGGGCATGGCAGGAAAAATACTTCTCAAAAATAAAAGCGCTGTTTGGAAAACAGTCCTAAGCCCAGTCGGGAACGATGTCCGCACCGATGATGTCGTCGTATGTCTGGCGCGGACGGATGATTTTATATTCTCCGTCTTTCACCATTACCTCCGCCGCCATCGGGCGCGTGTTGTAATTCGACGCCATCGACGCACCGTATGCCCCCGCGGATTTGATAACGGCCAGGTCGCCGCGCTTCATCTCCGGCAACACGCGGTCTACGGTAAACGTATCGCCTGTCTCGCACACGGGGCCGACGACATCGTACGTTTTCTCCGGCGCGTTTCTGTTCTCTACCGCTTCGATGCCATGATACGCGTCATACATCGCCGGACGGATCAGATCGTTCATCGCGGAGTCCACGATCAGGAAGCTGCGCTCCGGCGTTTCCTTCACATAAACGACTTTCGTCAGGATGACACCCGCATTGCCGACAAGGTAACGGCCTGGCTCCATGATGATCTCCGTATCAAGCGGCGCGATGATCTCGCTTACCCACTGAGCGTAGGAATCGAGGTCGAGCAGCTTCTCATCCTTATAGATGATCGGAAATCCGCCGCCGATATCGAGGCGGCTGATCGTGTGGCCCGCACCGCGCAGGTCGGAAACGATTTGCGGCAGACGCGCAAACGCCTCGCGGAATCGGGAAACTTCAAACACCTGCGATCCGATATGCATGGATATGCCGACGGCATCGACATGTGCCATTTCTTTCGCCATGCCGAACGCGCGGTGCACGTCATCATTCAAAATGCCGAACTTGTCGCGCTTGCGCCCCGTGGAAATTTTGTGGTGGCCGCCGCCGCTGACATCGGGGTTCAGGCGAAACGCGACGCGCGCCTTTTGTCCCGTTTCACCCGCGATGCGGTTGATATTCTCCAGCTCCGGCAATGACTCGACATTGAACTGCAGGATATTGGCTTTGAGCGCGTTGGCGATCTCGCTGTCCGTTTTGCCGACGCCTGTCGACACGATACGGCTGCCGTCAAAACCGGCCGCAAGCCCGCGGCGCAGCTCCCCCTCGGATACGATCTCCAGACCGCTGCCCAGTTTCTGAAGGTGGTTCAGCACGGCGACATTGCTGTTCGCCTTGCACGCAAAACACAAAAGCGGCGTGCGTCCCTTCGGCAGCGCACGCGTCATCGCATCGCGCAGCTTCTCGAATTGCGACGTTATAACGTCCGCGGAATAAACATAGGCCGGCGTGCCGACTTCCTGCGCGATACGAGGCAGGGCGACACCGTCGGCATGCAGGACGCCGTTTTTTTCTTCGAATGCCATGATAATAAATTCCTATCTCTGAACGGGGGCCGGATATGTGCGCGGGAAGGGATTTTCCGGCTTTTTCGTTCCCATTTTTTCCGCCTCGACCGCCGACGGCGGGTCAAGATCCTTCGGTTTTATTCCGCATCCGGACGTAAAAAGGGCGGTTGCCAGCAGGGCGGCGCATAGGCCATATTTGAGAAAATCTTTCATACCCGATTCAAACCATGGAAAAACCATGCGCCACAAGAAGATTCTGATCGCCGCCGGACTGTTTCTGTTCATAATTTCCGCCATTGCCGGTTATATGGCTCCCGATAT
>QFNK01000363.1 GCA_003240795.1 Micavibrio aeruginosavorus
GATGATGACGTTGATGATTTTTCCGACTTTTTGTTGCAGCTTTGTTGCGCTGATTTTCTGCTGAACCGCCATGAAACGTTCATAGCGTTCCTGCTTCACGTCTTCCGGAATCTGCAATTCGATTTCGTTGGCGACTGCCCCCGAGACAGGTTCGTATTTGAATGCGCCGACACGGTCCAGCTGCACTTCTTCCAGCCAGTCGAGCATGAACTGGAAATGTTCTTCCGTCTCACCGGGATGGCCAACGATGAAGGAGGAGCGGATGGTCAGGTCAGGACACATCGCGCGCCAGTTATGGATGCGGGCGGCGGTTTTTTCCTGATGCGCAGGACGGCGCATGAGTTTGAGCACTTCGGGGTGTGCGTGCTGGAACGGGATGTCGATGTAGGGAAGGATCTTCTTCTCGTTCATCAGGGGGATGACCTTGTCCACGTGCGGGTAGGGGTAGACGTAGTGCATGCGCACCCAGATGCCCAGCTCACCCAGCGCTTCAGCGAGGTCCTGGAACTTTGTCGCCCATTTTTTGCCCTTCCAGCCGAACTCCTGATATTTCAGGTCGATGCCGTAGGCGGATGTGTCCTGCGAGATGACCAGCAATTCCTTTACACCCGCGCGGGCGAGGTTTTCGGCCTCCGCGATCACGTGATGGATCGGGCGGGAGACGAGATCGCCGCGCAATCCCGGAATAATGCAGAAGGTGCAGCGATTGTTACAGCCTTCGGAGATTTTCAGATACGCGTAATGGCGCGGCGTCAGTTTCAGCCCTTCCGGCGGGACGAGGTCCATGAACGGGTCATGTTTCGGCGGCACGGCATCGTGCACGGCGCTGACGACCTGTTCATATTGATGCGCGCCCGTGACGGCAAGGACGTTCGGGAAGCGGGAGGTGATTTCCTCCGGATTCTTGCCCATGCATCCCGTGACGATGACGCGGCCGTTTTCCTTCATCGCCGTGCCGATGGCGTTCAGCGATTCTTCCTTGGCAGAATCCAGAAATCCGCACGTGTTGACGATGACGACATCGGCATCATCGTACTTGCCGGACATCTCGTATCCCTCGCTACGAAGCTTGGTCAGGATGCGTTCGGAATCCACCAGTGCCTTGGGGCAGCCGAGGGAGATCATGCCGACTTTCGGCGAAGCTTTGGGAGCGGGTGCGTTCATGGCGCGGAACATACAGAATGCCCCGGTTTTTTGCGAGAAAAAAATCATGGCAAAGCCGCTGGAAACCGCCGTTTTGTGCGCGGCAGTACAGTTAGTTCTTGGGGCGTTAACCCCAAAAGGGGTAAAATATTAATATTGGTAACGCGTTCAAAAAGCAGGAAAAACACATGCCGGTAACAGATTTCGAAACCATCCGGTCGATGCCGGAATATCAGGAGCTACTGACGCGGCGCAGGGCGCTGATCGTGCCGCTGTCCATTATTACCCTGACCATCTATTACGCTTTCATCCTGGCGCTCGCCTTCTTTCCGGAGGCCTTGAGCGTGCGGGTCGGCGACGGTGTGACAACCATCGGCATCTGGATCGGTCTTGGCGTCATTATCGCAACCTTCGTCATCACGGGCGTCTATGTCCGCAAGGCGAACCAGGAGATTGAAACGCTCCTCCACACCATTCACCAGAAGGCAGGCACATAATGGGTCAGATGCTTCAAAACATGAATGTTACGGCGGTCATGATGTTCGCCGTTTTCGTCGGCGTCACGCTGATGATCACATGGTGGGCGTCCAAGCGGATGAAATCCACCAGCGTGCTCAGCATCCACGGACC
>QFNK01000364.1 GCA_003240795.1 Micavibrio aeruginosavorus
CGGAGGTTGCGTTCTATTTCCGTGCGGCCCGGTGAAATCTCTTTCGCTTTCTGAAGCATGTCATAGGCCTGATCCAGCTTGTTCTGGGAGGCGAGGTTCAGGGCGAGGTTGTTCATGATGGGGGCGGGGTCGCCTTTCCATTTGTCGATGCCGCGGCGGAAGGCGACCTCGGCTTGCTCATGATAGTTCTGCGCGTCGAGCGCCGTGCCGAGGGCAAGATAGGCGCGGCCGGAATTCGGGTCGAGTTCGACACCGCGGCGGGCGGTCAGTTCGGCTTCTTTATACTGTCCCAGCGAAAGTTGCGTCATGGCAAGTTCCGTGACGGCGTCAGGGTAAGCATCCTTGCCTTCGGTGAAGGGGAGGAGGACCTGGCGTGCGCTGTTGAATTGCTCATCCTCGCGAAGGGCCTGGCCGTAGCTGGTGGCGATCGCGGCATCTTCCTTGTTGCGTTCATGCAGCTGGCCGAGAAGTGTTAGCGTCTCCGCCGTGTTGCCGCTTGCCTTTGCCTCGCGCGCGGCGCGTTCAAGGATGGTGTCCACGCGGTTCGCCGCGGCCTTGTCCGTCATATTCGCTGTCTTGGTATTGGTCGTGCCGCAGGCGCCCAGCATCAAAACGGATGCGGAAAGGAAGCCCAGAAAAACCCCACGGGTGAAAATCGTCATTGTCTATGCCCTAAACTGATAGGTGGTTACTCGTTCGAAACTGCGGGCGCGTCTGTATTCCCGCCGCTTCCCGCACCTACTTCATGGCACATATCGGGGCAAAAATAAACACTCGTCGGTTGGCAGGAGGAGCCTTGCGGCGCGTTTCCGCAACTTCTGCGGACGCGGACATAATTCTTCTTGGGCGCGGCGACGATGACGTGTCTTTGCATAATCACTTCGCCGTCCTTGTCAAGGATGGTGAAATAGGTCGCGCCCGGCGTTCTGGGAATAACAACGGCCAGTTTGGGCGTGTCCAGCACGACGCCTATATGATCCTGATTGCCGATGATGACGGAGCTTGCCTCCCGCGGCAGGCGGACGAGTTCGGATTTGTCCGGCATCATTTTCATGGCGGGGTGGGTTTCCTGTCCATCTTCCTCGCTGGGCGCCACGGCGGATTTCGGGCTGACGGGCGGTATGAGGCCGTCATTGGCCGGTGACGTTTGCGCGGACAGGGGCGAAAACGCGCCGGAAGCCGTTGTCAGGATGGCAAGCGCGAGGAGGGTGGAAAAGGTTTTTCTCATGATATCCGAAAGATAGAAGGTTGGCCTTGCGGGCGGGATAGGCGTCTATATCATACGTTTATAAAGTATAGCGGTTTTGGTGTTTGCCGTCCTCATTTTTCTCTTTGGATTTGCATAAAATGCAAGCGATCGGCCGAGGGGGCATGACAGAGATTTCTATCCAAATTCAAGATTTTCCCTTAAATTGGCCTTATTTTTCTGGTCTAAGCCCGTCTCCATATTTCAGGTAAGAGCATGTTAGAAGAGTTTATAAAGGAATTTAAATCATTCAACTGGGTCGGGGTTCTGAGCGACAGCGGTCTTGTAACGTCCATCATCCTGATCGGGGTGATCGTCGTTATCCGCGGCTTCCTTGTCCGGTATGTGCGGAAGGATGCCGAAATCCTCGCGAACGATCAGCGCCGCTGGATCATCCGTATCAAGAACATCGCCGTGACGGTCATGCTGATCGGGCTTATCCTGATCTGGGCGCCGCAGCTTCACACCTTTGCCCTTTCCATTACCGCTTTTGCCGTTGCGCTTGTGGTTGCTACG
>QFNK01000365.1 GCA_003240795.1 Micavibrio aeruginosavorus
GGCTATTCTGGTCGCCATCGTTCTATTCCTGTTTTTGCTGAATTTCCGCACGACCTTTATCACGCTGACCGCCATTCCGATGTCCTTCGTTTTGACGGCCATCGTCTTCCAGTATTTCGGCTTGAGCATCAACACCATGACTTTGGGTGGTCTGGCCGTCGCCATTGGCGAGTTGGTCGATGACGCGATTGTCGATGTAGAAAATGTCTTCCGCCGCTTGCGTGAAAACCGCCAGGCCGAAAAACCGCGCAATCCGCTGCAGGTAATTTATGAAGCCTCCAGCGAGGTGCGAAACTCCATCGTCTTCGCAACCATCATCGTGGTGCTGGTCTTCATCCCGCTTTTTGCGATGGGGGGCATAGAAGGAAAGATATTCCTACCGCTTGGAATTGCGTATATCACGTCCATCGTTGCGTCCTTGTTCGTCTCGCTAACACTGACGCCCGCACTTTGCTCTTATCTGTTGCCTAAAATGAAGCGCATGGGCGATGAACATGACGGCTGGCTTATCCGCAAGATCAAAGGAGCACAAAAGCGTGTCCTGAACTTTGCCTTCCCACATAGTCGGATAGTGCTGACGTTCGTCGCTTTGGTTACTATTGGCGTCATGGCGCTTGTACCTTTCTTTGGCAAGGAGTTTCTGCCGCAATTCAACGAAGGATCGGTGACGATCAATATCCTAACCCCGCCTGGTACTAGCCTTGCCGAGTCAAATCGAATTGGCACGATTGCTGAAAACCTGATCCGTCAGGTGCCGGAAGCCTCCGAGACGGGCCGCCGCACAGGCCGCGCTGAGCGCGACGACCATGCGGAAGGCGTACATTCGAGCGAGATTGAGGTCGAGTTGAAAGAATCCGAGCGGTCACGGGCCGATATTCTGGCTGATATTCGTAACCGTTTGGATCAAGTTCCTGGTATTGCCGTCAATATCGGGCAGCCGATCTCCCACCGTATCGACCACATGATGAGCGGTGTTCGCGCCCAGATGGCCATCAAGCTTTTTGGTACTGACCTTGATGTGCTACGCGCCAAGGCCGAAGAGATACGTCAGGCCATGAGCGAGGTTGAAGGCGTGGTCGACTTGTCTGTTGAAAAACAAGTCTTGATCCCACAGGTGCATGTGCTGTTTGACCGTGAGAAAGCGGCGTCCTATGGCCTGTTGTCCGGTGAAGCCGCCGAATATGCCGAGCTTGCCATGCAGGGCAAAGCCGTGGGTCAGGTGCTTGATGGGCAGCGCACCTACGATATCGTCATGCGTCTGTCTGATGCCGCCCGTAATGATGTGGAGGCGATCAAGCAGATTCCTGTCGATACCAAAGACGGCAATGTCGTGCCGCTTCAGGCGATTGCTACCGTGCAGGACGCCAAGGGGCCGAATATCATCAATCGTGAGAACGCGCAGCGCCGGATCGTGATCCAGGCCAACGTGTCTGACCGCGATCTAGTCGGCGTGGTGCAGAAGGTGCAAGCCGCCATCGATAGCAAGGTAAAATTACCGCAAGGCTATTACGTTACTTACGGCGGTCAATTTGAAAGCCAGGCCAGCGCCTCCCGCCTGATTATGCTTTTGAGCCTGTTCTCACTCGCAGGCATGTTCATGGTGTTATACGTTCACTTCAAGAGCGCAAATCTGGCCTTGCAGGTCATGACATCCATTCCGCTTGCCTTTATCGGCGCGGTGATCGGGGTCTGGTTGTCTGGCGGCGTGTTCTCAATTGCGACTATGGTTGGTTTTGTTACGCTGACGGGTATCGCCGCAC
>QFNK01000366.1 GCA_003240795.1 Micavibrio aeruginosavorus
GATCCCGCGTTCACGCCGATGCGGATGGAGCAGTTATGGTCCTTCGCAGCCTGAATGACTTCCTTCACCTTCGCTTCGGAGCCGATGTTGCCGGGGTTGATGCGAAGGCAGGCCGCGCCGTTCTGCGCCGCCTCGATCGCACGTTTGTAATGGAAATGTATGTCGGCGACGATCGGCACGTTCACCCGCGGCACGATCTGTTTCAGCGCGGCGGAGGATTCCTCATCCGGACAGGAAATGCGGACGATGTCCGCGCCCGCGGCCTCGGCGGCCAGGACCTGCGCGACTGTTGCATCGACATCCGTGGTCAGCGTGTTTGTCATTGTCTGGACAGTGATGGGCGCGTCGCCGCCTACCGGGACTTTGCCGACCCAGATCTTGCGGGATTGCCTACGCTGTATCATGCGCCACGGACGCACGGAATTATGATCGCCTGCCATGGACAGCTATGTAGCAGGAACGGCGGAAAAATCCAAGAATTGCGCGGAGATAGGCGGTAAAATTTTATTGACATAATTTAAGATGATTTTTTAGTATGCGCCGCTATGTACACTATGGACCAAACCGCACCGCCCCTTCCCGCCGATGATAGACCGGGCCCCGGATGCACCGTCGATTGTTCGGCCGCGCCGTTCGATCTAAGGCCTGCGCTTGATGCCATCATGACTGCGGAGAACTGGATACTGGACCGTATGCCGGAAAGCCGGAAACTGGTCATCGTTTTCGGCGAATGTCACAGTTATCAGACCCATCAGTTTCTTCAGCAGGCCGTCCTGCTCCGTCACAAGGAACAGGCCGCGCGGGACCCTCAGAAATCTTTTGCGTACGGGTACGAGTTTGAAAAGAAATTCTGGAGGCGCTATCCGCACAATATTGATCTCCACACAGAATTTGCGACCATTCAGTGGGAGCGCGGGCTTAATCTGGAGAATGATTATCCGGAAATTTATCTGAGCGCGTATCAGAAACTTGCTAAAAGTCATGACCTTCAAGGAAGCCAGCCTTTAATCGCGCTTTGCCAGAGAGAGGGAATTTCCGTTTCCTTCAACGATGCCGCGTCGAGAATAAATCTTGAAAGCATGCGCAGTATAATCGATGCCGACGATCCGCAGGTTCGCAGGATTATTGCGGAGCATCCGGCCCTGCCTCGCGGGGAGATGTATTCTATCGGCGCGGATGGGATGTATCTTCGCAACATCGCAATCGCAGAGAATGCAATGGAGCATATCGGGCAGACCGATGCAAAGATTTACATCCAGCATTGCGGGCAGGATCATGTGCAGGGAAATCCTGACAGGAACATGCCTTATGGGCAAAGCCTCTGCGCGCAGTTCAGGCAGAAAAATGTGGACGTTCTGTCAGTGGTGTTCAAATGCGATTCAGAGCAGCATCGCATGCATGCGCCCGACGTAAAGCAGGAAGCTGCCCATACGTTGATTATAGAGAATATGGCGCCAGCCCTGTCCGCAATCTATGCGTATGACCACGCCCGAAGATGCGTCAATCAGGCGTCCGGGCTGAATTTGTAGGGGCAGGCGGCGTTACAGGCGCGGCAGGCGTTGCGGGTGCGGATTGAACCGCCGGAGCGGCCTTCAACAATTCGGACGGGCTTAGCGACATGCGGCGTTTGATCTGGCCAGCCTCGCCCAGCGGCGGCAATTCCCTGCCGTCGACTTTCACCTTTACGCCCCCGGCGTTGCCGGTCGTCATCACCAGTTCCTGATCCGGCGGCACGAGATATATGTCGCCC
>QFNK01000006.1 GCA_003240795.1 Micavibrio aeruginosavorus
TAATATTGCGCAACGCCGATCGACATCGTAATCCGTCCCAGCGGCTCGCCGTTCGAACGGTTGATGACTTCCTTGCTCGCCAGCGCCTTGCGGAGAGATTCCGCCACCGCGATACCGTGATCCAGGTTCGTTTCGGGAAGAAGAATACAGAATTCCTCACCGCCGTAACGGGATGCAAAATCTTTCCCCTTGATACCGTCCGTCAATGTGCGGGCGACAAGGCGCAAAACCTGATCCCCGACCTGATGGCCGAAATTGTCGTTGAAGCTCTTGAAGTGATCGATGTCGAGCAGCAGCAAGGTGAAAATCTGCCCCGCCTGATCACATTCCTTCGACAGCGAGGATACATGCTCGTCGAACGATTTGCGGTTTGCAAGCCCCGTAAGGCCGTCCGTCATCGCTTCGCGGCGCACACGCTCCAGATCGCGTTTCAATTCTTCCATGGCGATGGCGGAACGGTCGAGCTGGGCCTCCAGCTTTTTGTTGCTCTCTACCATCTTGTTTGTATCGTCGAGGACGCTCTTCATGACGTCCTCCATTTCTTTCGGTGTCTTGGCGGAACTGATGCGTTTTGTCGCGCCCTGCAATGTCTCGCTGTAACCCGACGCCGCGTCTTTCACATTGTGCATCAGGCCGGAAACATCGTGCAGCGTCATGTTGATCTGCTCGCTCGCGCGTTTGTACGCTTCCTGCTTTTTCTTTTCGTTGAGGAATTCCTCGTAAAGGGCGCGGCAATCCACGCTCGTCAGCTTGCCTTTCGCTTTTACCTGCGCATCGATGGCTTTTTTAAGCTCCGGATTGGCGTTCGCGTAATAGGCGTACCAGAGTTCGAAATTCACCGGAATCGGGGGAAGCTCGTCACGGTGCATCCGCGCCAGAACTTCTCCGGAAATGGTCTTCGCAAGATCGAGATCGTGATCATATTGCATGCGTGCTGTCCGATATGCTGATGGCGCGGCAAAGCGCCGTTGAATATTTCTTTAAAAGATTGCCCGGGTCGGGCAACCATAAGGAAATATACCGGACGGGTCTTAAACCGTGGTTAATAGGTTATGAAAACCTGTTAAATCCACTTGGTAGATGGGTCGAAACGCTCATGCGGGGCGTTCTTGATGGCCGCCGGCACTTCCGCAACAGAATTCACCACCGTAAAGGCCGTAAGGTCTTCTTCGCGCATGAATTTTTCGGACGCGATATGGCGGATCGCCTCGATCATCTTGTCCCAGTACCCGTTGATATTGACCACGACAACCGGCTTGTCATGCAGACCCAGCTGTTTCCAGGTCAGGATTTCGAAGAATTCGTCCAGCGTGCCGAGGCCGCCCGCCAGAATGACGAACGCGTCGGCGCGGTCGACCATCATCTGCTTGCGGACATGCATGGTGTCGACGATGACCAGCTCGGTCAGGTCGGTATGCTCGATCTCGCGCGACTGAATGTGGCGCGGGATGATGCCGAACACTTCGGCGCCCGAAGCCAGCGCGGAATCCGCAACCAGACCCATCAGGCCGACGCGGCCGCCGCCATAAACAACGCCCCAGTTATTGGCGGCAATCGTCTTGCCCAGCTCTACGGCCGCATCCTTGTAAACCTGATCAACGCGGGCGGAGCTTCCGCAATACACACAAACCTTATTGATTTCCGTCATAATATCGTTCTTTGTACTTTCTTGTTCAACTTGATTTTACTGTATCATCAAAGGGATAGAGTTTCCATCCCCTCCGTTATTTGCACGTCCCGGTGCGCGTTTGTGCTTTGCATCCGCGCCGGAAACGGTATAATCCCGGTGACTGAAGATTGGCGCGGTACTTTTGCGCCCTAAATCAGGTCATAACCCATACTCGCCACGACATAGGAATGCAAGACGGATGAGCCTCTCCCTCCTCGACACAGTTAAGAAAACAATCCTTATCCCGCCGCACCCGGCCGGTATTCCCTTTATCGCGGGCGGCGTTATCGCGGCCCTGATATTCTTCACCTTCTCGGAATTCCTGGGCATCGTCGCGCTGCTGTTTGCGGCTTTCTGCCTGTTCTTCTTCCGCGATCCGAACCGCGTCACGCCGCAAAAATCCTCCCTCGTCGTCGCCGGCGCGGACGGTTTGATCAGCGCGATCACGCCGGACGTCTCCCTTCCTGCGGAAATCGCGGGCGGCGACGGCGCACGCTACACGCGCGTGAGCACGTTCCTGTCCGTCATCGACGTACACGTCAACCGCTCCCCCGTATCGGGCCGCATCATCCGCAAGGTTTACACGCCGGGCAAGTTCCTGAACGCTGACCTCGACAAGGCCAGCGAAGACAATGAACGCTGCTCCCTCCTGATCGAAACGCCGTCGGGCCAGAAAATCTGCGTTGTGCAGATCGCCGGCCTGATCGCCCGCCGTATCGTCAATGACGTACGCGAGGACCAGGACATCCGCGCAGGCGCACGTTACGGCCTGATCCGCTTCGGCAGCCGCGTGGACATCTACCTGCCGGAAGGCGTTTCGACCCTCGCCTGCGTCGGCCAGCGTACATACGGCGGCGAGACGGTTATCGCCGATCTCGACGCCGTGGAACCGTCCCGCGACGGCGCTGTTGTCTAACGGACAGGATTAAAAGGACGCGTACATGGGCATCAGCGATTTGAAGACCAAGCAATCTCAGGAAACGGAACAGGCGGCGCCTGTCAAACCGCACCAGAAGATCATCGGTCTTCACAAGCTGATCCCCAACCTGATGACCCTGACCGCTCTGGCGGCGGGGTTGACCTCCATACAATATGCCTGGGACCAGAATTGGGAGCGTGCGGTGTACGCGATCCTGATCGCCGTCATTCTCGACGCGCTCGACGGCGCAACCGCAAGACTTTTAAAGGCGACCAGCGAATTCGGTGCGCAGCTGGACTCCCTGTCGGACTTCCTGGCGTTTGGCGTTGCTCCGGCCATCATCCTCTATTCCTGGATTCTGGAAGAAACCGGCAAGGTCGGCTGGATCGCGATGATCGTGTTCGCCGCCGCCTGCGCCCTGCGTCTTGCCCGTTTCAACGTCACGCAAAAAGAATTGCCTGCGTGGAAGAAAGGCTTCTTCTCCGGCGTACCTGCCCCTGCCGGCGCCGGTCTCGGCCTCCTGCCGCTGATCCTATGGATTCAGGACCCGCGCTTCTTCGAACAATTCGCCATCGCGTCCCCGCTTGTCGCGCTATGGATGTTCTTTGTCGCCGCCCTGATGGTCAGCCGCATTCCGACCTTCTCCACCAAGATGATCCACCTTCCGGCGAAATTCGCGATGCCCGCCATGGCGCTCGCCGCCCTTGTCATCGCCGCCCTCGTCCACGCGCCGTGGCAGACGCTGACCATCGCCGCGCTGGCCTACCTCGCCGCAATCCCCTTCGCGATCAGCAAATTCAGAAAGCTTCAAAAAGAGAACGGGGACGGTGAAGACATCACCGATCTCGCCCTCGGCGCGATCGTCATCGATGACCTGCAATCAGACAAGGAAGACTGATCCATGCTCGACACCCTGCTCAAGAAACCTTTTGGCGGCATGGTCGATGCCGTTGCATCAAAAGTGGCGCAGGGCGGCTTCGGCGCGAACAAGCTGACGCTCTCCGCGCTTGTCATAGGCCTGATCGGATGTTTTGCCGTGGCGATGGGGCAATTCATGCTCGGCCTGATCCTACTCCTCATCAACCGCTTGATCGTCGCGCTCGCCGCCTCCGTTGCAAGGGAGAACGGCATCACGGCGCGCGGCTCCTACCTGGAGCTTCTGGGCGACGCGGTCGTGTTCGGCGGCTTCGTATTCTTCTTCGCGCTGGCGGAGCCGCAGCATCTGATGGCGGCGGCTTTTATTCTCTTCTCCTATATGATTTTGGCGGCGGCTTATCTTGGCCTGCGCCTGTTCGGGCAGGATGATGCACCGGGCTCGCTGATCGGCCGGACGGAAATCACGATCTTCATGGCGCTCGGATGCTTCTTTCCAGCGGCATTCTCGGCGATTGCTCTGTTCTTCGGATTGTTTGTCTGGGTCGGAATCGCGTTTCACATCAAAACGGCGATTCAGAAACTCTAGGCGCCGAACATACCGCCCGTCGAAGGACGCATGCCCATCATCGGCTGCGGGCGCGGCGTATTCATCTCAAGATCGTTTTCCGGTGTTTCCGGCTTTTTGGAACCGAAAAGATTCATGATTTCCGTACCCAGCTCCATGCCCATTTTCATGGTACTGTTGGCAAGATAACCTGCCGCGCTTTGCGGCATCTGAACCTTGATGCTTTGCGATTGATCGTTCAATGTCTCGCCCACCGCATTGCCGCTCGCGGCAAGCTCCTGCTTCGCGTTCATATCCATCTGGCTCTGCTGCTGGGGCGCGGGAGCGGACAGCTCTACGCCGGATGCCGCCGCGCTGAAATGACTGCTGAGGGAGGAGACGTTGCTGACCGGCGGCCCGTTCATATCGGCGGGCAGGATAGGTGTCATCATCTCCTGTTTGTTCTGCTGATATTTGGAGAGGGCGGATTCCATCTCTTACGAAGTCCTCCAGCTGTCCTGCTCTTCGGCTTCCCGCGCACGGCGCAATGTTTCCTGCGGCCTGTAGCTCGGGCCGTTCATGCCCATGCCCGGTGCCATGCGCGATGCCGCGCCAAGCATGGCGTTGTGATCGTTGCGCACGCGCTGTACGCCTTGCAGGACAAAATCATTGTTGTTGCCCAGTCCAAACGTCAACTCTCTGGCGCGCGCCACCCCGGCGATCTTGGCGCTCTTAACATCCCACGTTGAAACGGCACCTTTGCCTTGTTCGGTCAGCGACTGCGACGCGATGTTCGCGCCCATCAGTACTTCCTCGCTGCGTTTCTTTTTCTGGCCGCCAAGAAGAACGCCGTCCGATCCACCGCCGCGAACGGAATCGCGGATCATCTGATCCATCGTGCGCGGCTTGCTGTCCGGTGAAGATCCGGGAGCGTGCAGGTCACTACGGTCTTTCATCCGCGTATCGAACATATCGAGGGCGGAAGAAACCGCCTTCAACCCCAGCGCATCCATAATGATATCGCCGTACAGCGTCGCTTCGGCGTTTCCGTTGCCGGAGGACGCACCGGCGGAAGGACCGCCGGATGTCTTTGAACTCAGCTCTTTTTCTGAATCGCCCGCGCGCGCGGTCTGTTCCTGAACATTCACGACCTGCGCCTTGGCCTGACGCTCGATCTCGTCGACCTGCGCGCCGCTCATATCCGTCGTGGCCTGCGGCACGTACGTGGCGTTCTGCGTGTATGTGAAATCGTCAATAGCCATCTGTAAGGCTTTCTTCTCCTACGGCTTCCCATGCTCACACTATAAGGAAAAGCCTAATTTACCCTTAAATAGAGGATACAGGATATCACGCGCCCATTACAAATTTGGATCGCGCCACGATTTCAAAAGGTTAAGGGAGAATTAAAATCCGCGCAGACGGCGGTAGGACAGCGCCTCCGCCACATGGGACTGAGTAATTTCACCGTCATGGCCGGACAGATCGGACAGAGTCAGGCAAACCTTCATCAGGCGGTGATACGCCCGCGCCGAAAGTTTGAGGCGTTCGGCAGCCGAAAGGAAAAACGCCTGTACGTCCGAACTCATCCGCACGGTTTTCTCGACCAGCTCCGCCCCCGCATGGGCGTTGATGAAAATGCCGTCCGCCTCCGCGCCCAGCGCACGGTAGCGCTCTTCCTGCTTCGCACGCGCCTCGGCCACGCGGGACGCGATGCGGGATGACGGCTCCCCGTCGCCCTGCTGCCCCAGCGCGGCGAGGCTGACCGCCCCGACCTCGACCTGAATATCGATGCGGTCGAGCAGAGGGCCGGACAATTTCGCCTGATAATCACCGCCGCAGCGCGGCGCCTTCGTGCATTCCATCTCCGCATCGCCCAGATAGCCGCAGCGGCACGGGTTCATGGCGGCGATCAATTGAAACTTCGCCGGATAGGCGACATGAGCATTGGCGCGGGACACTACGGCCTGTCCGGTTTCCAGCGGCTGGCGCAGGGACTCCAGCGTCGCACGCGAAAATTCGGGAAGCTCGTCGAGGAACAGCACGCCGCGATGCGCGAGGCTGATCTCCCCCGGCCTTGCCTTGTGCCCGCCGCCGACCAGCGCGGGAAGCGAGGCCGAATGATGCGGCGACCGATAAGGGCGCGCACGGACAAGCCCGCCTTCCTCCAGCGTTCCGGCAAGCGAATGGATCATCGACACTTCCAGCGCCTCACGCGGCGACAGCGGCGGCAAGATTCCCGGAAGGCAGGAAGACAGCATGGATTTCCCCGCGCCCGGCGGCCCGATAAGGAGGAGATTGTGTCCGCCCGCGGCGGCAACCTCCAGCGCGCGCTTCGCGCTTTCCTGCCCCTTCACCTGGGAAAGATCCGGCACACGCATGACGCCGCCCTGCGCGCCTTCCTGTACGCGCCCTTCGGGACGGGCGAGCATCTGCGTGCCTTTGATGTGATTGATAAGCTGGAGCAAACTGCTCGGCGCGAGGATTTCGATTTCCCCCGCCCACACCGCCTCATGCCCGCACGCCTCGGGGCAGATCAACGAATTGTCGTTTGACGCCGCATGTATGGCAGCGGGAAGAACGCCCGCGACACTGCGGATCGCGGCGTCGAGCGATAATTCGCCAAGCACCACATACCGCTCCATCTCCTCCTTCGGCAGAATTTCCATGGCGGTGAGAAGGCCGAGCGCGATGGGAAGATCGTAATGCGACCCTTCCTTCATGACATCGGCGGGCGCGAGATTGACGGTCAGCCGTTTCGCCGGAAGCGCGATCCCCAGCGCATGCAGCGCCGCCCGCACCCGCTCCTTGCTCTCCGCCACCGCCTTGTCCGGCAACCCCACAATCGTAAAAGCAGGCAAGCCGTTCGATATCTGCACCTGCACATCGACGCTCTGCACCGACACCCCGTGAAAGGCGATCGTATTGATTTTTGCAACCATGGATTATTTATGACATGGATTTGCATACGCGCATAGTCGCTCGTGGCATTCAGTCCACGGTGCTGTCGGCCGTAATACCTGGCCATTCTTGCTCCGCGAAGGCGGCCAGAATTCGATAATCTTCCTCTAGCGCCAGCGACTCCCGTGCGAGGATGAGGGCGCGCCGCGCCTGATTGCGCGCGGCCGCACGGAAAGCATCACTGCAATAGGACAGCGCGGCCAGAGATTTCAAAAGCCGCATATCAACCTCGAATGCTCCCGCGCCGTAAACGGCAATCGGTGAAAATGCATCGTGGAAAATATCCCCCGTATCGATGGAAGGCATATAAACATACCCCTCTGCCTCTGCCGTCTCGGCGCGCGATTCCAGAACATTCGACCAGTTTTTCAAAAGCCTGACCTGCGTGCCGAGAACGTCGATGGCGGTGCCCGGGTCGTTGACCGCCGGTGACAAGGCGCGACTGGCAATCTCGGACAACACCATAAAGCCGAAACGCGGGTCTTGTTCGAAAGAGCGGGAGCCCGAAATAACGAAACACTTGATCAAGTCCTTCATGACAGCATCATCCGGAACGGGATGGACAAGGCCCAGCGGCTGGCGCCCGTCGTAAAATTTCCCCGGAAGCGCATGAATGTGAATGGTCAGTCTATGCCGCACCGAAAGCGATTTCAGTTCTGAGACATCGATATATTCAACATAGCCGACCTGCCTCTCACAAAATAAGCCGATAGCCTGCGCGGGCATGGGGGGCGTATTGTCGGTAATGGGCCGCGCGCCCAGATAAGGCATTCTGGCATAGGTGGAAAGCGTCCGCGCACTTGCGCGTTCGACCATATCAATCGTCTCCCCCACACGGCCCAGCCGTGACAGATATTCGATCCAGCGCAGCAACGTTATGACGATCAGGCAAACGACAACGATCGTCACGACAAACAGCAGCACACGCCCGCTGGCCCCGTAAAGGCCGATTTTCAGGGAGATGATCCCCACAAGACTGAAGATAAAAGAGCCGATAAAAGTTGATAGGGCACGGTGGGATGTTTCGTCTTCCAGCAGCAATTTTGTCGCGCGCGGCGTAACGTTGCTGGTCGCCGCCGAATAGGCAGAGACCATGACGCTGAGCGAAAAAGTCGTCACAGCCAGCATACTGCTGGCGATAATGTTTAGAATGCTGTCTACCGCATCCGCACCGATCTTTTGGGAGAAGTCTTCGGGAAAGAAGCGCTTTGCATAGGCCGATGCAAGCGCTGTCAGAATAGCCACCAGACAGTACAACGATGCGCGGAGCCACAATTTTCCGGTAAAGCGCTTAAAAATCCATATCCAGCGTGACATCTATATTCCTTTTTTTGTGTTTAATATAGTCTTCAACCGACAAACATTCGCTAAAGTTCTCGAGCTTATAGCTTAACCCTTTGTTCACGTTTCCTTAAACGTCTTTTCACCTTATCGGCGTAAAGGTGGAGAAAGAATACTTTCTTTCCACCGGACCTAAGGAACACCGTTATGTCTGCCGTTACAAAAGAAGATGTCGCAAGACTTCACACCTATCTGGTCGTGCCCGTCGCGGTCGCGGAAGCTCTCTCCGCTACGACGCCCTTGGAAGGCGAAGACCAGTACGCCATGCATGTGGCGCTGTCGGAAATCGATTCAGACTCCGCGCTGCTGGCCATCGCGCTTGGTGCGTACAGGATTGCGCAGGAATATGCGGGCGATGTTCCCGTGGCCGCCGCCTTGAAATATGAATGCGAAAAAATCGTTCAGGATTACGCGCCGGACTGGCTCGACAATTACCACAATCATCCGGTGGAGAATGATGCGCTGTACGATCTGCTCCGCAATATTCCGGAGGATCTTGAGTCCGTGGCAGAGCTGCTGGAAACCTTGCAGGCGTCCATCCGCGACGAAGACGCACCGGCGCATACGCTGTGCTCCATCCTCGCCATTCAGGCGCGCGCGCACATGGAAATCGCGGATTATGTTTTAGGCGAACTCGAAGCCGACCGCATGGCGGAGCTTGAGGAAGAAGACATGGACGGCGTCTGCTCCTTCGGAAGCCCGACGCTGTACGCGCCGGACAATCTGGAAGCCGCGGCGAACGGAAGCAACATCATCCTCTTCCCGATCCACCGCTGCCGCTAGGATTATTCCGCCACCATCGGGCCGATCTTCTTACCGCCCAGAAGATGGACATGGTAATGCGGCACTTCCTGTCCGCCGTTCAGGCCCGTATTCGCAATTGCGCGGAAACCGCTCTCCACAATCCCCAGATCGTTCGCGACCTTTGACACGGCACGGTAAAAACCCGCGATCTCGGCATCGCTTGCGTTTGCGCCGAAATCGGCGATGGAGAGATATTTCCCTTTCGGAATGACCAGCACATGGACAGGCGCCTTGCCCGCTATATCGTGGAAGGCCAGCGCGTAATCATCCTCATACACTTTCTTGGCCGGAATATCGCCGCGCAGGATTTTTGCGAACACGTTGCTGTCGTCATAGGCCATGGCTGGCTCCTCCTATCTTTACAAATTACCCGTCCACCTATACTAGATTGAGGCATGATTATCTATCCGGCAATCGACCTCAAGGACGGAAAATGCGTACGCCTGCACAAGGGCGATATGGGTTCCGCGACCATCTACAACGAAGATCCCGCCGCCCAGGCGCATGAATGGGCGCAGGCCGGTTTTTCGTGGCTGCACGTCGTCGACTTGAACGGCGCGGTGGACGGCAAGCCGGTGAATGTCGAGGCCGTGCGCGGCATCCTTGCGGCGGCCGACCTGCCCGTACAGCTAGGCGGCGGCATCCGTACGCTGGCGCAGATCGAAAACTGGCTGGCCGAAGGCGTATCCCGCGTGATCCTCGGTACGCTCGCCGTAAAAAATCCCGCTCTCGTCATCGAAGCCTGCGCGAAATTTCCGGACCAGATCGCCGTCGGTATCGACGCGCGCGGCAGCCGCGTGGCCGTCGAAGGCTGGGTCGAGGAATCGGACATGCACGTCAATGACCTCGCCGCGAAGTTCGAGGATGCGGGCGTATGCGCCATCATCTACACCGACATCAACCGCGATGGTACGGGACAGGGTCTGAACATGGATTCCACCGTGGCCTTGGCGCAGGCGACCTCCATTCCTGTCATCGCCTCCGGCGGTGTGGCGAGCCTAGGCGACGTACGCGCCGTACGCGCGGCGGAGCAATACGGCGTGACGGGCATGATTATCGGCACCGCCCTGTATGACGGGGCCATCAATCCCGCCATGGCGCTGCGCGAAGCGAACTGAGGACAGATCGCGGCCCTCTGCCGCTTTTCATTGACATAAAGGCATCAGGCTTTTATTGAAAGGGCATGAAACAGGCCCTGACAGCAGAGCGCGATATTGTCATTTTCGATTGTGACGGCGTTTTTTATTCCTGGCGTCACTATGCCAAAGGCGCGTCCGATACCGTACCGTCCGATCCCATGCATCATGCCAAACGCTTCTGCGCGGAAGTGAAGGCCGATGTGGTCCCGCTGCTTCTGCCCGTCCTGACGCGCGACGAGGCCGCCATTCTCGGCAAACGTAGCTACGAGGAAACAGGCGACGGCCTGCGTTATTTCGTGGAGCTTGCGACACAGCATGGCTTCGACGCGAACGAATTCCGCGAACAGCTGCACATCGCCTATCACCAGCTTCAGTTCAAACGCATAACGGAGAGCTATCCCGAAGTCCTCGCGCCATGCCTTGAAAGCGGCCAGCATATGCAGGCACTGGCAAGCGGCGGCGTTAATTTCGGCGTCCTGTCGCAAAGCTGCCGCGACAACTGGCTGAAACCCCTGCTCGGCAGCAAGAACATCCTGAACCACATAAAGCCCGAACATCTTTTCGGCTTCAAGGAATTCGGCTGGAACGAAAAATCGATCAATGCAAAGGGGCTTGGCATCATCATGGACGTGATGGAGGCCGACCCGTCGCGCGTTGTGTTTGTCGAGGACACGAAGAAAAACCTTTACCCCGTAAAGGCGGAATATCCGGACGTCCTGACGGTTCACATCAATGATTGGCATATGCCAACACCGGAAGACGACTATATCGATGTCGCGGTTGACACGACGCTGGATTATATGCGCCTGCATCGCGCCGCGCGCGTGCCCCAGCCTGCCGTTAAAGCGCAACCAAGACCGATGAGCCTCACCCTATGAACGATTTCCTGAACGAACTTTATCAGACGCTTCTGTCCCGCAAGGGTGCGGACGCACAGACATCCTACACCGCGTCCCTCTACGCGAAAGGCACGGCCAAGATCGCGCAGAAGGTCGGCGAGGAAGCCGTTGAAACCGTGATCGAGGCGATGAAGGGCGACAAGGATAAAATCAAATCCGAATCCGCCGATCTTCTCTTCCACCTTCTCGTCTTATGGGCGGATCAGGGCATCACGCCGGACGATGTTGTAAATGTCCTGAAAGCCCGCGAAGGCACAAGCGGGATCGCAGAGAAAAACTCCCGCGCCTAATTCCTATTTGATCGGCTGGCGAATGCTTTGAAGGCGCGCCAGCGTGTCGTCGACGGCCCCCGCATCTTCCGGCGCAGGCACGTTTTCACACAGGCCGTAAGGTGCGGGCTTTTCTTCCGCACGGCCGATCATTTTCGCAGGGTTTCCGGCCATCACCGCATGGTCTTCAACAGGCTTCGTCACAACGGCATTCGCGCCGATCCGCACGTAATCGCCGATCGTGATATTGCCGAGCACCTGCGCATAGGCGCCGATAATCACATTGTTGCCGATGGTAGGATGCCGCGGCTGCCCCGCGCCTTCCTTGCCTTTCCCGCCCAGCGTCACGCCCTGATAGATGGTGCAGCCATCACCGATCACCGCCGTCTGGCCGATCACGACGCCCGTGCCGTGGTCGATGAATAAATTCTTGCCGATTTTCGCCTGCGGATGGATTTCGATGCCCGTAAACATGCGCCCTATATTCGCCCAGAAACGTGCGAGGCCGCGCATCTCCATCTTCCACAACAACGCGGCAAGCGGGTGAAACAGCGTGAGCGCGTGAAAGCCCGGATAGCCAAGAACGACTTCCAGCGTTGTCGGCTGCGCCGGATCGCGCATTTTGATGGAGTGCAGCAGTGACATGTTATTCAAGCCCTTCAAACAAAGCGGTAGAGAGATAGCGTTCCGCGAAAGACGCGAGAATGACGACAATCATCTTGCCTTCATTTTCCGGCTGCTTCGCAATTTCCAGCGCCGCCCACAACGCCGCGCCGGACGATATGCCGACGGGAATTCCGTCGAGCTTTGCCGCTTCACGCGCAAGGCGGAAGGCGTCATCATTTTCGACCTTCACGATATCATCGATCAGCGATGGATCGAGGATCGATGGAACGAAGCCGGCACCGATACCCTGTATCTTATGAGGCGACGGCGCGCCGCCCGACAGGACGGGGCTGGCCGCAGGTTCGACGGCGATGGTGCGGAAGGACGGCTTTCTGTCTTTCAGGATTTGCGACACACCGGTCAACGTGCCGCCCGTCCCGACGCCGGAGACAAGGATATCGGCCCTGCCGTCCGTATCGTTCCAGATTTCAAGCGCGGTCGATTTGCGGTGAATGTCGGGGTTCGCGGGGTTATCGAATTGCGCGAGGGAGAAACCATTCGGCGTTTCCGCCAGCAATTCTTCCGCCTTTGCAATCGCGCCCTTCATGCCTTTTTCGGCAGGCGTCAGGACAAGCTCAGCCCCCAACAGGCGCAGCATCTTGCGCCGCTCCACCGACATGCTTTCCGGCATGGTCAGGATCAGGCGGTATCCCTTGGCCGCGGCGACAAAGGCCAGCGCAATGCCCGTATTGCCGGATGTCGGCTCGATCAGGACGGTTGTACCCGGGCTTATTTTACCAGCGCGTTCCGCATCCTCGACCATGGCAAGGCCGATACGGTCCTTGACGGACGAAAGCGGGTTGAAGAATTCGAGCTTGGCGACGATGTCGGCCTTCACGCCGTATTTCCCCGACAGACCCGGAAGCCGCACGAGTGGCGTGGCGCCGACCGTGTCCAGCACGCTGTCATAGATTTTACCGCGGAATTCGGCCATGGCTCCCCCACATCCTTGTCGCCCTGCAAAAAAGGATATAGGCAAAAACCGTTTAAAGGAAAGGCTTATTTCCCGTCGAAAAAGGCCGGATTGATGACTTTGTAGTAATGCACAGAAGGCACCGTCTCGCCGTTCACGCGCACGGAATAGGGATGTTCGCCGAACGCCTTGTATCCCATATTCTCATAAAGCTCGATCGCCTTGGTCATCGTTTTGCGGACATCGAGGTTGATGACAGCATAACCATCCTCGTTCGCCTTCTTCTCGACCGTTTCGAGGAGAAGGCGCGCAAGACCGTGCCCCCGCGCCCACGGCGCCACGAAATTCGTCGTCATCTGGACGATATGCCCCTGCGCCTCGTTGTTGGCGGGCGGAAGAATAAGTTGCGTCGTGCCACATATAACGCCGTCCAGGCGGGCGGTGAAAAGCATGCGCGTCGGCGCGGTGATAACGCCCTGCCAGTAACGCTCCATGGAGGCGCGCTCGGGAACGTGAATCCATCCGAAACCCCCGCCGCCCTCGATCGCGGCTTCCGTCGCATCGCACAGGTCGTTGAGGTCCGGCGCCGACAGCGCCTCCGTCACGTAATCGACAACGACGCTTGGCGCACTGGTTTTCAATCTGCCCTCGTTCATGCCGATACTCCCTCATTGCTGCAAAGATATGATCCCTATTTATTAGTGAAACATAAAACAGTGAACAAAGTAAAAAGCCAATCGCGCCGCAAAGGATGTTTTTGTGACGCCGCGCAGCATCGGAACCGCCAGATTCCAAGGTTTCCCTTGATTATCCGGGTATTTTTGTCTTATGAGAAATTTCCAGACACAAGAAAGGCGCGCAATGAATATCGGTTTTTACAAATGGTCGGAAACACCGGACGATGTGAAAGCACGCCTTCTCCACCGTGCGCAGGCCGATATCGAAAACATTGCGGACAAGGTCGCGCCGATTTTGGCGGACGTACGCGCGCGTGGTGACGAAGCCTTGCTCGATTACGCAAAGCGTTTCGACAAGGCGGAATTGTCCTCCCTGCGCGTCAGCGAGGAAGAAATCGCACAGGCCTGCAAGACGGTCGCACCATCCTTGAAACAAGCCATCGACCGTTGCATCGGCAACGTCCGCAAATTCCACGAGGAACAGATGCGCCGTGTGGAAGATCCGTGGATGTTCGAAATCGAACCCGGCGTATTCGCGGGCGAGAAAGTCACGCCCATCTCCTCCGTCGGCCTGTACGTGCCGGGCGGCAAGAATTTATATCCTTCCACCCTCTACATGCTTGCGGTTCCGGCGGTCGTGGCAAAAGTGCCGAAAGTCATCATGCTGACGCCGCCGCGCCCGGATGGCTCCGTCAGCGATGTCATCCTTTACGCCGCGCACGCATCGGGTATCACGGAAATCTATAAGGTCGGCGGCGCACAGGCCATCGCCGCGATGGCATACGGAACACAGACGATACCGAAGGTGCATAAAGTCCTGGGGCCATGCAGTCCGTTCGGTGCGGCGGCGAAGCAGATGCTCGGCGGCGTGATAAACCCCGGCATGCCTGCGGGCCCGTCGGATTCTCTGGTGCTGTGCGACGATTCCGCCGATCCCGACAACACTGTCTGGGACGTTCTGAACGAAGCCGAACACGGGCCTGATTCCGCAGGCATTCTCGTCACGCATGATGAAAATCTCGCATCGTACGTGCACAAAAAGCTTCAGGAAACGATTGCCGCCCTTCCCGAGCCCCAGCGCGGCTATCTTGAGACGAACATGGCCGCCTACAGCGGCGTTATACTGACGCGGTCTTTGGAAGAATCGATCGGGGTCAGCAACCTGTACGCGCCGGAGCACGTTGTCCTGAAAGTACGTAATCCCGATGCGATCCTCCCTAAAATCGTCAATGCGGGAGAAATCCTGATCGGGGAGAATTCGCCGTCCAGCCTCGGGAATTACGGCATCGGCGTCAACCACGTCCTGCCCACCGGCGGCATGGCGCATTCCTATTCCTGTACGTCCGTATGGGATTACCTGAAACGTACGTCCATCGCCCGCGTCACAGCCGAAGGGCTGAACGCCCTGACGCCCGCCGTGACCGCGATGGCGGATTACGAAGGTTTTCCGGCGCACGGAAATGTCCTGCGCCTGCGGAAGATATACAACGATTAAGGTGTAAAGGGTTGCTATTCCCCTCCCTTTCCGCTTCTAATAAAGGGGCTTAAGGGAGTTTACGATGTTGATGTTGCCTCTATTGACCGGATTGATGAACGGTGCCGCCCGCCGCAAGGCGCAGGAAAGGCCGCTTTATCCCTCTATCGGGTATGACGAATTCTGCCGGCTGTACGACGAGGGACAGATCCTTGGCTATCACCGTGCGGCGTATAACGGCATTTTCGACCTCGGACATTCCAACCTCGATTTCTTCCCCCGCATGGCCAAGGCAAAATTCTTCGACCTTCAGCATGAGATCGGCAAAACGTCCCTGCCGTACGCAGAGCGCGAAGCCGTCAAAGATGCGATGGTGAACCTCGATATTCCGGCGCGGGAGATATGCTACCGCGGCGTTGCGCTGACCCGCGACAAGTTGAAGGACGCGGAAATCTGGATACGCGTGAAAGGCTATGAAGGCGACGCGCGCTACCGCACGGTCGAGTTCGAGCCTGAGAAATTCGCGAAAGCGGTCATGCACATCAGTCAAAACCGACAGCCGGTTTCGCTCGACCTCTGATCCGGTTACAGCGCGCCTTTCGTGGACGGCAATTGATCGGCGGCGCGCTGGTCTATCTCCGTCGCCATGCGCAGCGCCTTGGCGAACGCCTTGAACACGCTTTCGATGCGGTGGTGGTTGTTGTCCGCATAAAGATTTTCGACATGCAGCGTAATGCCCGCATTCTGCGCGACCGCGTGGAAGAACTCGCGGAATAGCTCCGTCTCCATCTGCTCGCCCAGCCTGTCGGTCGTAAAGCGCACGTTCCAGACAAGATAGGGGCGCGCGGAGATATCGAGCGCAACGCGGCTTAACGCCTCATCCATCGGCGCATAGGCATGGCCATAGCGCGTAATGCCTTTTTTATCGCCCAGCGCCTGCTTGATAGCCTGTCCCAGCGCGATGCCCGTATCCTCGACACTATGGTGGGCATCGATCTCGAGGTCGCCCTTGCAGGAAATCTTAAGGTCGAAAAGCCCATGCCGCGCCAGTTGGTCCAGCATATGGTCGAAAAAAGCGACCCCCGTGGCGATATCCGCAGATCCCGATCCGTCCAGATTAATTCCAGCAGAAACAAGGGTTTCCTTGGTCTGGCGGTCGATTTGTGCAGTGCGGCCTATCTTCATAATTTCAAAATCCTTGCCTATTTTTTTCAAAAGTATTAGATTTTCTCTTGCCATAAAAACATAATAAGTTGGCAGAGAGAAAAGAGTGATCCTATGACGCCAGGTCGTCTGACAAAAGCAGGTCTTGTCTCCGGCATAGCCGCAACAGCCTTCGCAACCACAGTATTTTCCACCGATAGCATAGAGGGCTTGTACCGGACAACGGACAATCAGCATGGCAAGGCCCACGCCATGACGCTCGAGCAAAGCGTGAAAGCCCCCTTTGCCGCATCGGCCGGCTGCAACGTCCGCGTCATATCCTATTTTGACAATGCATGGCTGAGCCGTATGAACAACACGTTCGGCGATATCGCCAAATGGATTAAGGACAATGAACTGGACGATGTTGCGTCCGTGGTCGAGCAGGTCTTTGGCGAAAACGAAGCTTTCTCCGCCCATGATGAAATGCTGATGACCGATTTCGGCAGCATGCTCCAGCATCTGGATAAGTATAAAGCAGGCACGAAAGCAGGCCTGTCCTATCTTGAAAAATCACCGGAGAATGTTGTCGGCACCGGGCTCGCGTTGATCGCCGGCTCCCGCGCCCTGAAAGAAATGCTTACCGATGACGCCGCAAAAGAATTCGGCAATAAATTCGACAAGGAACTGAGCCGCGTGAACAAGGCGTTGCTGAACACGCAGGAGCGGCTTTATGAAGACAAGCAGAACAACTGCCACAAGGTACCTGTTCCGTCCATTCGCCCGAACAAAACGGAAGAGCAGATCAGGCCTTCGACACCAAAAGGCCCGACCATGCTTGCCATGCTCTAATAAAAAAACCGGCCTACAAGGCCGGTTTTTCTTGGATACTGCGTGCCGCCTTATACGTGCGGATGCTCATCACCCTTTTTCGTGCGCAGGAGCGAGGCGATGATACCGCCCGCAAGTACGCCGACCGTTAGGCCGAGCGATATGACAGCGGGCACATGGTCGCCCGTAAAGTGGACGTAAATCACCTTCAAGCCGATCAGGATCAGGACGATCGACAGTGAATATTTCAAATATTCGAAGCGGTGGATGATGTGCTCGATCGCGAAGAACATCGCACGCAGGCCGAGGATCGCGAAGATGTTGGCCGTAAAGACGATGTACGGGTCCGTCGTCACCGCCAGCGCGGCAGGAACGGAGTCGAACGCGAACATGACGTCGGTCAGTTCGATCGTGCAGAGCGCGAGGAACAGCGGCGTTGCATACCAGACCATCTTGCTGGAATTCACGGACTCTCTCATTTTCACGAAGAAATGATTTCCGTGAATCTGGTCATCCACGCGCAGGTGGCGTTTCAGGAATCGCACATAAGGTTTTTGCGAATAATCCTCTTTTTCTTCCGTATCGGTCTTGAGAAGCTTGATACCCGTCAGGATCAGGATGATGGCGAAGATAACCAGAACCCATGCGTATTGCTGCACCAGGACGGAACCCGCCGCGATCATGATACCGCGCAGGACGACCACCCCGATAATCCCCCAGACAAGAACGCGGTGCTGGTATTGCCGCGGAATGGCGAAGGAGGAGAAAATGACAGACATGACGAACAGGTTGTCCATCGACAGGCTGAGCTCCAGCAGCCAGACGGTATAATAATCCGCGGCTTGCGCCCCGCCGTCATTGTGCAGGATCCACAAACCGAACAGCAATCCGAGCGAAGCGTAAATCGAAGCGAGGCGAAGGGATTCCTTCAGCTCGATGACATGGTCCTTTTTGTTCAGGACGAACAGGTCGACGAACAGCAGGGTGAAAACGAATATAAAAAATGCACCCCATATCCAGACCGCATGGCCGAGGAAATCCTGGGTTAGGAATTGAGTGAGTATCGTAAGATCCATGTGTTTTTGGGTCCTGCTTGTTATAGTTATAAAGACGATAAAAACCCGCTTTTTGCGGATTTGTTCCATCGTACAGGGCGGGGGGCGGCAAAACAACCCCTGCCCTTGACGGACGCGGTATTTCCTTTAGATGTCTGCCTCATGAGCAATGATCATTCCCCTTTCGACGCCACGAAGTGGCATTCCACTACCATCCTCGCCGTCCGCAAGGACGGACAGGTCGTCGTCGCCGGCGACGGACAGGTTTCCATGGGACAGACGGTCCTGAAAGGAAACGCCAAAAAAGTCCGCCGCCTGGGCAAGGACGGCAAGATCGTCGTGGGTTTCGCGGGTGCTACCGCCGACGCATTCACATTGTTCGAACGCCTGGAAGCCAAGCTTGAGGCCCATCCCGGGCAACTGACCCGCGCCTGTGTCGAGCTGGCCAAGGACTGGCGCACGGACAAATACCTGCGCAAGCTGGAGGCTTTGATGGCCGTCTGCGACCAGAACACCTCTCTGATCCTTTCGGGAACCGGCGACGTTGTGGAACCGGAAGACGGCATCATCGGCATCGGATCGGGCGGAAACTACGCCCTCTCCGCCGCCCGCGCCCTGATCGACATGCCGGATATGGACGCCGAAGCCATCGCCCGCAAGGCGATGAAGATCGCGGGCGATATCTGTGTCTATACCAACCACAACCTTCTGGTTGAAAAGCTTTAGGCGCCGAAAACCCCTGAAATTACAAACCGCATGCCCCTGACGCATTGGCCCCTGCAATATTTGCGGTTCCATAATCACGCCTTATGACTATATATTCAACGAAATCAAAAATTTAAAAAATACGGCTTCAGTAATAAGGGTGTGTAAAATGGATCACGAAGTAAATCATCAGGACATCTTCAACAAAATCACACGCGTCCTGCGCACGGAGCGTATCGAGAAATCCACCATTACCTCGATCAAGATAGATGAAGACATTGAAGCAGGCTGCGACCTGATTGTGAAATACAAGCGCCGCGGCGCGGAAAATTCACTGGGCATCCATTTCAACAATTTCGCGGAAGCCGCGCATGCGCAGAACGTGATACAGCGCGGCGATGCCGGACTTGGTGTTGAAGCTGTAGCCAAAGGCCAGCAGGCTGTTTCGACCGCGACCCACAACCGCCAGTTCGACGTTTCTTTGTAAGGCTGACAGGCTGTAAAATGACAAGTCTCCGCCAGATGAGCGATCGGGCAACTCTCCGGGAGTTGCTCGAAAAAGAGGCGATTATCGAAAGCGTCATTCGTGACGGGCAGGAACTGACCGTGTCCTTTTTGACGGCGGTCAATTTTGTGGGCGACGGCACGCTTGATGCTGACCGGGCGGAGCATTGCCCCAATCCGTGCTTTTTCAAAACTGCTGAATTGCGTCTGGACTGCGGCAGCGAAAGCTTCGCAGAAATATCTCGTAAAAAACTGGATACAAAATCACTCGAAAATCGCTTGAATGTTCCGCCCCTGCGCCTAAATTACGGTGCATGAAAGACGCAAAAACAAACGACATCCCCGCCTTTTCCCCCCGCGAAATCGTATCCGAGCTTGACCGCAATATCATCGGCCAGAAGGAAGCGAAGCGCGCGGTATCCATCGCCCTGCGCAACCGCTGGCGCCGCATGCAGCTGGACGACGCGATGCAGGAAGAAGTCTATCCGAAAAACATTCTGATGATCGGACCGACGGGTGTCGGTAAAACGGAAATCGCCCGCCGCCTTGCAAAGCTGGCGCAGGCGCCGTTCGTAAAAGTCGAAGCCACGAAATTCACCGAAGTCGGCTATGTCGGTAAGGATGTTGAATCTATCATACGCGATCTGGTGGAGGCCGGCCTCCACATGACGCGCGATAAGATGCGCAAAAGCGTGCAGGCACAGGCGGAAATCTATGCGGAGGAGCGCGTGCTGAGCGCCCTTGTCGGCGAAGGCGCCAGTGAAGCCACAAAGAATGCCTTCCGCGAAAAACTCCGCCGCGGCGAAATGAACGACAAGGAAATCGAACTCGATCTCGCCGACAACGGCAATCCGATGAGCAACTTCATGGACATCCCCGGC
>QFNK01000367.1 GCA_003240795.1 Micavibrio aeruginosavorus
GGCAACAACAACCCCGAAGACCTGATGCGGTTGATCAATATTCTCGAGGAGGAAACAGGCATAAAGGCGAAAACCGAAATGCTTCCGATGCAGCCGGGCGACGTCTATGCAACATATGCCAACGTCGACGCCCTAAACGAAGCCGTAAACTTCCGCCCCGCAACGCCGCTCGAAAAAGGCCTGCGCGATTTCGTCACCTGGTACCGCGACTACTACAAAATGGGCAACGGCCCCGCGCAATGATATCATGTCGACCTTGTTCCTCATTCACGGATTCATAGGCAGCGGGAAAACGACATTTTCCAAGAAACTGGCCGATCATGAAAATGCCGTTCGTTTTTCGCCAGACGAATGGATGAGCCATTTCTACGGTAACAATCCGCCGCAGGAATTGTTCGCTGAATATGACCGTCGGAATAAGGACATGATATGGGCGATGGCGGTGGAATTCTTGGAAAGAGGCCAGAATGTCATCCTCGATTACGGCTTCTGGCAACGCAGCAGCCGCGATGCTTACAAAGACTGTGCAAAGCAACTCGGCGTAAATTGTGTCCTCTATGCGCTGGAAAGCGATTACGAAACCTGTAAGCAGCGAGCATTGAAACGCACGGCGGAAATGCCCGACGGCGAACTTTTTATCGATGAAAATGCGCTCCAGATGTTCTGGCGCAAATTTGAGCGCGTCAATCCAGATGAGGGGGCATTATCTCCGCCGCCTTCATTACTTGTAATCTAAGGAAGCTATTCGCTCTTAGACTTTTTTGCCGGAGCTTTTTTAGCAGGCGCCTTTTTAGCCGCCGCTTTCTTTGCTGCCGGCTTTTTCTTCGCGGCTGCTTTTTTTGCAGGGGCTTTCTTTGCGGCTTTTGCGGCGGCCTTTTCGGCTTTTTCCGCTTCTTTCTTCGCCAGCATTTCGGCCTTTTTCTTCGTGCGCCATGTTTCCTTTACAGGCTGCGCCAGCAATTCGACCGCACGGTTCATGCCGATCGACATGACGTCGTCATCTTTCGGAATGGATTTGAATTTGCCGTCATGTTTCAGGTAGGGGCCGAACCGTCCGATACCGGCCTCGATCTTCTTGCCTGATTCCGGATGCGTCCCCACCTCGCGTGGCAGGGCGAGAAGTTTCAGCGCCGCCGCCAGATCCATGGCCGCGATATCGACGCCTTTCGGAATGCCCTGACGCTTCGGCTTGTCCTTGCTTTCCTCCGGCGGATCTATCTGCACATACGGGCCGTAAGGACCGCGGCGCAGGGAGACTGAGCGGCCTGTATCCGGATCTGTGCCAAGTATTTTCGGCTCGTTCGCCAGAGCGGCGGCAGCGTCTTTGTCGTCGCCGTCTTCACCGCCCGCGATTTCCAGCGGCTTCGTGAATTTGCACTCCGGATAATTGATGCATCCGATAAACGCGCCGAACTTCCCGAATTTCAGGGAAAGGCGGCCTGTGCTGCAAGCCGGGCATTTTCTGTCTTCCTCGCCGCGCGGGAAGAAGTGAGGGCCGAGCTCTTCATCCAGATGGTCGATGACTTCGGAGATTTTAAGGTTCTTCGTCTCGCCGATCACGCGGTTGAAATCGATCCAGAACTGGCGCAGCGCCTCTTTCCATTCGACATGACCGCCCGCGATGGCGTCCAGCTCTTCTTCAAGGTTCGCCGTGAAATCGTAATCGACATAACGCGTGAAGAAACGCTGAAGGAACGCGGTGACAAGACGTCCGCGGTCTTCTGGAATAAAGCGTTTCTTG
>QFNK01000368.1 GCA_003240795.1 Micavibrio aeruginosavorus
AACGGGTGAGTGCGAACTTCCATCCGGCACGGAAATGGTTATGCCTGGCGACAACGTCATGATGACGGTGAAGCTGATCGCGCCTGTTGCTATGGACCAGGGGCTTCGCTTTGCTATCCGCGAAGGCGGCCGTACGGTCGGCGCAGGCGTCGTCGCCAAAATCGTCGCGTAATTAACGTTACGTTTAAAAATTTAAAAGGCCGGGAGAAATCCCGGCCTTTTTTCTGTTTGAGAAAAGCCCTTTTTTGTTGCCTTGCACATAAGAAGAATGAGATACAAAGACATGAAATGCCGCATCAGGACTAAGCGACAGACAATGACATGCACGCTGCGCTCGCGCGCGTTGCAAGGATAAAACGGGGCCGCAGTTTTGCGCGCCCTTTTTTGTTGGGAAAACGGGACAGAGAATGACAAGAGTGAATAAAAAACCGGTGACAAAAGTGGAAGTGGTGCCGGAGCCTGAAATCCAATATGCCGCTACACCCGAATTGTTTGTGGAGATTGAGCACTGGCTTATGAACCGGGGCGGGCTGGAGAAGAAGGCGGAGCGTGATTCCGCAGTCTATTACGATACAAAGAATTTCCGCCTTTTGCGTGAGGGGATAGAGTACCGCATCAAGGAAAAAGGAAAGCTTTTCCGCCATGATATGAAGACGCCGCATGATACGCACATGCGTGAGGTCGTGCCCGACGCGAACGGCATTCTTCACCGCCACGAGATGAAATTTAAAACGCGCACCGTCAAACCAAGTTTGAAGGCGTTTTTTGGCCAGGCCCTGCTGGATCCTGTCAAAGACCGTGTCTGGCGTTTTTTTGATAAAGAACTCGAAGCAAAATTCCGCTCGTCCTTTTTTAAAAAGAAGATCGATCATGAAACCGATTGTCAGCGCAGCCGGGTAGAATATTCCTTCCAGACCGGCAACATGGAAACCGTGGACGGTTCGCGCAAGACGAAGCTGCTCTACATCCTTGAGCTTGAGCTTCGCGAGGGGATGGATGAGGGGCTTCTTGAGGAAAAGGCCGAACTTGAGCGGATTTTCGTGCCGAAAGGCCTTAAGCTTTTGACGGATAGGAAGGTCATGCTCGGTTTTGAGTTGCTCCTGCCACAAATGAGCGAGAAACAACGTCACGCCTATCTGGACGCAAAACGCCGGAATGGCGGCGGCGATGTCCAGGCGCGAAACAATAATCCAGCGGGTCTTTTCAAGGCTGCCTAAATTTTGCTGGCAAAAGCTCGGATCTTTGGGTAAAACAACCCCCTAGGCCATAGGGGTATAGCTCAGTTGGTAGAGCGGCGGTCTCCAAAACCGCAGGCCACAGGTTCGAGCCCTGTTGCCCCTGCCATCAACCCGTTGATAGAATAAATAAAATTCTATAAGACGGATAGACTAGAACTACAAATCCCACCCCGTGGGACAAATTTGGGACACTAAGCAGAGCAATCGCTCCAAGGCTTCGGTTTTAAATCGGACCCCCAGTACATCTCAACTCTTTACGTCCTGCCAGATAGCTGGCGGGAGAGGATATGTATATGGCGGTTATCGAAAAGCGGGTTTCCCGCAAAGGCACTATTTCCTACAGAGCAAAAATCCGGTTGAAAGGCTTCCCGCCGATTAACGAAACCTTCAAACGCAAGACCGACGCGGATCGGTGGGCGCAATCGAAGGAAGCGGCCATGCTGGAGGGGCGATACTTCCCCGAAGCCAAAGCCAAGAAAAACACGATCAATGACATGATCGAG
>QFNK01000369.1 GCA_003240795.1 Micavibrio aeruginosavorus
TTCATTTTCATAAAAAATATTCGTGTATTTATCCTTACTTGCCCCGTTCAAAACATCTAATATTTGTATATAGCTGTGCTTTAGAATTTCTAGCTGACCTAAAGATGTACAGTGTAAAATTTTTTGTCTTTCGTTAGCCAACATTTGTATATTAGGTAATACTAAGCTTGCCTTCAACGAGTTATCAATAAATGAAATAAAGCTACAACCTATCAAAAAAGTGAGTACAGACGAAAGGCCTGTACGTGCTGTTCTCCAATCACCATTTTCGTCATATCCTCCCAATGAGTCGGGAAGCCAAAAAAGCATGGCATGACAACCATTATAAATACAAACAAGCAATGCTATTGCAGCCAGGACGAAAAAAAACTTTCTAGGCCATGATAAAATACTAGCATCTGGATCAAGCGTGTCGTCTAAATAAAAGGCAGCCCTAAAAATAAAAAATGTAAAGCTTGCGAGCGCTGCAATAGATGTAATTACTATTATTGCTTGTAAAACCCACATTGCTATAGTGCCTTTTGTACAGCCATCATTACAGCTTCGGCCGTTATGCCGAAATGCTTGTAAAGAACGCCGGCAGGGGCGGAATCGCCGAACCCCTTCATGCCGATGAAAAGACCTTCGCGGCCGATGATGGCATCCCATCCGAAACGAACGGCGGCCTCGACGGCGATTTTGACGCTGTCGTTCTTGCACAGGCTGTCGATATAGGCCTGGTCCTGTTCAAAGAAAAGATCCATCGACGGAACGGATACGACGCGCGTGCTGTCGCCAAGCTTCTCGGCAGCCGCAAGTGCAATTTCAACTTCGGAGCCGGAGGCGAAGATCGTGACCTTCGGCGCGCCATTCGACTCCTTCAGAATATAGGCACCACGGGCGGATTTGTTTTCTCCGGCATCGTTGCGAACCGTGCCGACACCCTGACGCGTCAGGGACAGAACCGCAGGCGCGTTTTTGTGCGCGAGCGCGAGCTCCCAGCATTCCGCCGTCTCAACACCGTCGCAAGGACGGTACACGTAGCAGTTCGGAATCGCGCGAAGTGCGGCGAGATGTTCGACAGGCTGGTGCGTCGGACCATCTTCGCCAAGACCGATGGAGTCGTGCGTCAGGACATGGATGACACGCTGTTTCATCAGGGCGGCGAGGCGGATGGCCGGACGGGCGTAATCCGCAAACTGCATGAACGTACCGGCATAAGGAATAATACCGCCGTGAAGCGCAAGGCCGTTCATGATCGCCGCCATACCGTGTTCGCGCACGCCATAATTGACATAGTTGCCGCTGTAATCAGTTTTAGTGATGACTTTAGATGCTTTCGTCTTCGTGTTGTTCGATCCCGTAAGATCCGCGGAGCCGCCGATCATTTGCGAAAATGCCGGGATCAGTTTTTCCAGGCATTCGCCCGACGTCTGGCGCGTCGCCAGTTTCGGCTTGTCGTTGATGAATGCGTCCTTCACGCTTTGCAGGATGGCCGCCGCTTCATCGGCGACATCGCCCGCGAAGGCCTTGCGAAGGGCGTCCGCCTTGCCGGATTTTTCCAGCTTCTCCGTCCATGCCTTGTAAATCTCGGCACCCTTCGCGCCGATGGCACGCCAGTCATCCAGAACCATGGATGGCACCTCGAACGGTGCGTGGTCCCAACCCAGCTGTTTGCGCGTGTTGGAGATTTCCTCATCGCCCGTAATGGCGCCGTGCGCGGCAGGCTTGCCTTCAAAAGACGGCGCGCCGAAACCG
>QFNK01000370.1 GCA_003240795.1 Micavibrio aeruginosavorus
GAAATCCGCGTAAAAGACCTGCTTCCGCGCAGGATCGTTCAATTCGTGCGATACGACCATGAAACGGGCCAGATCGACCTTGTTCCAGATATTGCCCTTGCTCTCTTCGCCATAGATCGGATGGGCATCATAGGCCGGGATATCGCGCAGATCGTGGAAGGTGACGTTTTCCGGCGCGTTGATATAGGCATGGCTTTCGAGGAAAAAGCGCGTACTGTCGTCCAGCAACTTGCGGTCGACCCAGACTTTTACCTCGGTGTCGGGATAAAGGCGCGCATTGTTATAGGCCTTGTCGAAATAATTGAGCGGAATGCCGCACTGGATGTCGGCATCCTCCTCTTTGGGAGGGCCCATGACATTCAGGGATTGTTTGTTCACCCATACGTAATTCAGCACGCGGTCTTCGCGCAGCGCAGGGGTTTGAGCCGTGGAGCCTGAGGCATCCTTGAAACTATCGAGAAAGTGTGTGTCCAACATGGCCATCTTATACATCTGGCCATGTTATTATGTCAATAATAATTTTATTAGGCCGGAGACAGCGCGGACGTGTTGTCGAACAGGCCGACTTTCAGGTCCTTTGCCTCGTAAATCACCTGACCGTCCGCCTCTACGCGGCCGTCCGCAACGCCGAGAACCAGCTTGCGGTTGATGACGCGCTTGATGTCGATGACGTATTTTACGAGTTTCGTCGTCGGCAGGATCTGACCCGTGAATTTCAGCTCGCCAAGGCCCAACGCGCGGCCTGAACCGGGGGCGCCCGTCCAGCCGAGGTAAAAGCCCAGAAGCTGCCACATGGCATCAAGGCCGAGGCATCCCGGCATAACGGGGTCGCCCTTGAAGTGGCATTCGAAAAACCAGAGGTTTTCGTTGATATCGAATTCCGCAACGATCTCGCCCTTGTCGAACGCGCCGCCTTCGGTGGAAACATTCGTGATGCGATCAAACATCAGCATCGGCGGCAGCGGCAGTTGCGCGTTGCCAGGGCCGAAAAGCTTGCCTTTACCGCACTCGATGAGGTCTTCAAACGAGTAGGAAGATTTGGGTACGAAATCCATTACTTTTTTCACTGTATCTTGTATCGACATAGGATGGACTCTTAACCGCTAACCGCAGCGGAATCAAGCCATGAACGCGAATTCAATACACACGCTTTTATAGCTTTCCGTAATGGCGGACATGGCCAGCGGCTTGGCGATGGCGGGTTCCAGTTCCGGCTTTTTGCCGCCGGAGGAAATGGCGAGCATTCGCCCCGCCGCTTTCGCGCAGGCAACGGCCTGATCTTCGAGCCTGTACATCTGGATGGCATTGAAGAAGCCCTGACAGACAGGCTCCAGCGCGCGGATCAGCTGAATCGGCGGATTTGCAGGCGTATCGTTGGCTGGAAGGCCGAATCTCCAGTCCGTGGAAGAGCTGAGCCCGTGACGGACAGCCTCCTGCGTCATGACGTAGGCCGTCTGGTCGAGAAGATCCGGCAGGTCGGAGCCGCGAAACCAGCAGCAGCGGTTCTCTCCGTCATGCGACTGTGCGAGGCGGTAGCCCGCCATGCCGGCCAGCCCAGCCACGCTTTCAGAGAGTTTCCAGCGTGAAACGCCGATTTTCTGTTCGATCACGGCGTCGCACAGCTCCTGCGCGGCCAGCTCGAACGCCATGGCCTTATAGGTTGCCTCCACCAGCAGGCGGAAGGATTCCGTCCGGTTCATGCCGAACATTTCCCAGCGCGCAAGGCTTTGCTGGAT
>QFNK01000371.1 GCA_003240795.1 Micavibrio aeruginosavorus
GAGTATAAGTTCGAGCAAGGCAAAGTATCAAACGACATGCGTTCCTTCTACAGGCTCTGGTTACGGTTCCTCATACACGATGTGTGTGCGCACTGACATGGAAACCGGCGCAACAGAATGTGCAAGCCAAACCGGGTCAATGGAGCAGAGCAACATGGCATGGGCTCCATGCCCCGCCCCGTTCAGCGGTTCGGGCGGAGGCGGAGGCATCGATTCTAACGGTATTGCCCAAGGCGGTTATTTTGTGATGACCGCGCAAACCTATAACGGAAATCTTGGAGGCCTAACGGGTGCGAACGCCAAATGCCTGACTGAATTGCAAACGCATCCCTGGAAAGGCAAAGGCAGCGCTGGGACTCTCAATGCTACGAGGGTTAAAGCGTTTCTTTGCACAAACGCGACCTGTAACAATTTAAATCCTTACACACGTTATACTTTTGCCATGACCAGAGATGTAAATTCCGGTGGTGCTACCTTTACCACGGACATGAACGGGCAAGGCCCAAATGATGACCAAGCATGGCATCAAGCCAGCTATTTCGGTAGCAGCACAAGTTCAAACAATTACAGATGGTGGTCCAATCGCAACAGCGGATCTAGTACGTATTGGGGAAATACTCCCGCAGATACAGGCACCAGCTATAACTGCTCAAACTGGACATTGACGAGCGGAAACGGATATTTTGGAACAATTACCAGCAGTAGTTCCAGTGGCTCGAACAGATGGATGCATTCAAGCGTAGGCTGTACAACCACCTACTCTCTCATCTGCTACGTCAACCCTGCAACGGAATAACCGCTCCTACTGCACAGGTCCGGCAGGTGTAACAGGCTCGCCGATCATCTTTACGTAACTGACGACCTGTTTCACATTCGGGATCGTGCGGGCGAGCTGCGTGACTTTGTTGAGCTCGTTCTCACTCATCGACACGCCCATCAGGTACACAACGCCCTGCACGGTATCGATGGAGTAATTCAGCGACTGTATCCCCTTCTCGAACGTGATCGCCGTGCGCAGGCGCGTGGTGATCCAGTTGTCGCGTACGAAACCGGGAAGCCCCTCGCTGTTCGCGACCTGGATTTCGTTGATGACCTGCTTCACCCCTTCAACCTGCCACACAAGGCGCACGGCCTCGACACGATGTTCGGGGTTCTGCACCACGCCGGTCAGAAGGACGCGCCCTTGGTTGACCGTGGTGGAAAGCTTGGAGAACATGCTGATATCGCGCTTGAACCAGACATCGTTAATCTGCGCCTTGATGGACGTATCGCTCACCGCGCGGGTCAGCCCGCCTTCCTGCGACGCGGCAGAACCGACCGTCGCGGCCGTACCCGTGGCAAGGCCCAGCGGCGTGCACCCGGCCACAAGCGCGAGAGAGGAAATCATAACAAGGGAGGTTGAGATCTTTTTCATGACAATCTTTCTAAGCGGCAAACATGGTGAAAAAAAGACAAATTCTTATGCGATCAGGCAACATCCGTTTCCCACTGCTGCGGCACGAACTCATATCCCTTTCCGCGCCGCGCGAGATGGCCGATTGCCGGAAACGCAAGGTGCATGCCTGCAATACGGATGCGGTCGGTTGCGGCCTCGTCGAAAATCTTCGCGCGCGTCTTTCGGGCAAGCTCCGGATCAATATCGAAACCGATCCCCGCGCCCGGATTTTCAAACTGCACCGCCGGAACGTGGACGATATCGCCCCAGATAATAAGTTGGTCGTTGCC
>QFNK01000372.1 GCA_003240795.1 Micavibrio aeruginosavorus
CCGGGTGGGCTTTTTTGCGAGATCAGACAAGATCTTGCGATGGTTTCAGCTAAACAGAATCGGATAAGACTCCTTAGCTACCGAAAACTATCATATTGTCTCAATGAGAACAAGGAAGGCGTCTTATGCAACGCCTTGAGAAAGCGCCAAGAATACTAAATTTCCTTTATAAACAAAGGCATTTTAAAATTTTCTCACGCGGAACAAGAAATAAGACAGTGTAATCATTTCTCATGTGACTATCTAAGAAAGCCTGAGACATATCTTTTGACTCTTGGATAGCTTCAATGCTCAAATGCGAATCGATATTTTCTTTTGGCGGATTCACGTTGAGGAATGAGACAGTCTTATTACAGTCTTATGATACGATGTAAGACGAGAGCAAAACAGGAGCAAAAATGAGCGCAACAGCTGTATCGGCCGTCACTGCGGCAAAGATGGCTTCAGTATCTAAGGCAACATTTTACCGCCATATAGATAAGAAAAAGATATCCACGGGCACAGATGATAACGGTGAGATCGTTGTAGAAATCTCTGAATTGCACAGAGTTTATGGAAACGATCTTAAGACGCTTGAGCAAATCGAGAAAGAGGAAAAAGAAGAATCCAGTCTCAATGGAACAGACAGAGACAGCCCTGAAACATTAAAAATCCAGCTGGAACTTACCAAAGAAAGGCTCAACGATGTTGCGGCAGAACGCGATCGGGAGCGAACACAGCTGTTAGAGCAAATCAGTACATTAAAAGGCCAGCTCGAACATTCCGAAGAGCAACGCACAAAAGCGGAAGATCAAAAAACCAAATTAACAATGATGTTAACAGATCAGCGTGCCGAAGCTGACAAGCAGGCCAGCAAGGAAAGCGAGCAGGCCCAAAAATGGGCTGATCTGGAAAAAAAGGTTCAGTCTTTAGCCGAAAACCAAAACCGGACTCTTTTACAGCGCCTTTTAGGTATCGGGAAAAAAGCACAGTAAATGTCGTATTCAGCACACAAGATCGCCAACGACGACGCCAGTAAAAACGAACCCCAGGCCGTACCGTATAACCTTGAAGTCGAGCAGGGATTGCTTGGACAGCTGCTGGTAAACAACGCTGTCATAGACCGGGTGGCAGATATTATAGAACCCAAACATTTCTACCACCCCACACACTCCAGAATCTATGACGCCATTCTTAAAACGGTGGAACGTGGGGATATTGCTTCTCCATTACGACTCAAAAAATACTTTGAAAATGAAGCCGCCTTGGAAGCCGTCGGTGGCACAGCCTATCTGGTCGATTTGGCAACAGCCTCTTTCTCATTTGCTTCATCGGAAGATTATGCGCGCCAAATCTTTGAATTGTTTCAGGCCCGCGCTTTGATAGAGCAATGCGAAGAAACACGTTACAAGGCATATAACCGAACGATCGATGCAACAGTTCAAGATCTGATCGAGGAACATGAGGCGCAGTTGTATAACCTGGCTGAAAGCGGTGTCGCCAAAAAGGACGCGGTATCATTCAAGGACTTGATCACAGAAGCGATCCGCATGGCGGAAGCTGCTTATAACAGGGGCGGGACTGTTTCAGGCGTAACCACCGGCCTGGCAGAGTTAGACCGCATGACTGGCGGTATGCACCCAACGGATCTTCTGATCCTTGCCGGCAGACCTTCGATGGGAAAAACGGCCCTAGCAACCAACATCGCTTTTAATGCCGCCAAAAGGCACCTTGAAACAGGTGGCA
>QFNK01000373.1 GCA_003240795.1 Micavibrio aeruginosavorus
AACACCGTCGATTTCGAACGGCAGGTCTGGACGCATGACCATGACCTTGTTGTAATACTCCATAATTTCCGCAGCGTTTTTGCAGAGCGCGGCGGGTTCGTTTTCCTTGAAGCCCCACTCCTTCAACTTCGCGCGCATATCCCATTGCGTTTTCGCAAAAGGCGCGCTCACCTCACCCGTCGCATAGCCGAAAAAATGCAGCGGGCGCGAAGCGGTGATAGAAGAATCAAGCTGGCGCACACTTCCCGCCGCCGCGTTGCGGGGATTTGCGAATATCTGTTTTCCGGCTTCGACCTGCCGTTCGTTGAGCGCCATGAATTCGTCACGGCGCATATAAATCTCGCCCCGTACTTCCAGAATATCCGGCACGCCTTTTGGCAGTTTTTTCGGCACATCCCCGATATGGCGGACGTTCGCCGTGATGTCTTCGCCCTCGGAGCCGTCGCCGCGCGTTGCCGCCTGGACGAGCTCGCCGCCCTCATAACGCAGCGAACATGAAAGGCCGTCAATCTTCGGCTCCGCCACAATCGCAATGTCGCCTTCAACATTCAGGAAGCGCCGCACCTTGCCGATAAAATCCTCCAGCTCTTCCTCACTGAACACGTTCGAGAGGGAGAGCATCGGAATAACATGCCGGACTTTTTTGAATCCCTTGGCAGGCGCCGCGCCGACTTTCGCGGCAGGGCTGTCCTTGGTAATCAGTTCAGGATAATCCGCTTCTATCTTATCAAGCTCGCGGCGGAGCGCATCATAATCCGCGTCCGTAATTTCCGGCGCGTCATTCTGGTGATATGCGATATCGTGCCGCTCGATTTCCTTTACCAGTTTCTTGTGACGCGCGCGCGCGTCTTCGAGGCTGAGGTCGAACAGGCCCATGCTATGCCGCCTTTTCCAAAAGCTTCGCCGCCTGCGCCCGTGCTTCTTTTGTGATTTCCGCGCCGGACAGCATACGGGCGATTTCTTCCGTGCGCTCGTTGGAATTGGACAGCGGCAGGATTTTCGTTGTCGGGTTCGTCTTGCCTGTCTTCACGACAATCGCGTGGTAGGCGGATTTTGCCGCAACCTGCGGCGAATGCGTCACCACAAGGATCTGCCGTTTTCGCGCGAGCCTTGCAAGACGTTCTCCCACAGCATCCGCCGTTGCACCGCCAATACCACTATCGACCTCGTCAAACACCAATGTTTGCGCGGTGCCAACTTCCGCCAGAACGACTTTCAAGGCCAGCATGAAACGTGCCATTTCCCCGCCGGATGCAATCTTGTTTAGCGGTCCCGCCGCGCTTCCGGGGTTTGTGGCGACAAGGAACTGTACGGAATCCATGCCATGCAAACCCCATTCGTTTTCGGGAAGTTCCTCGACATGCGTTTCAAAACGCGCTTTTTCAAGCTTGAGCGGCGCGAGTTCCTTTGCGACCAGCTTGTCGAGCTGCGCCGCCGCCTTCTTACGCTTATCGGACAATGATTTCGCCTGCGCCGCATAGTCCTTGCGCGCCTTTTCGACATTCTTTTCCAGCGCGTGGAGCGTGTCTTCCTGGTTGCCGATTTCCTTTAAAAGATTGGCAAGCTCTCCGCGCTTTTGCGGCAGCTCATCGACGCTGCACGCATGTTTTCGCGCCTGCGCCTTCAAGGCGAACAAACGGTCATCGATTTCAGAGAGCGAAAATTCGCTGTCTTCCAACGATGCGGAAAGCGCCTGCACGCCCGCCGATACTTCCT
>QFNK01000374.1 GCA_003240795.1 Micavibrio aeruginosavorus
GACATAACCTTGCCGTAATCGATTCCCTTATCACCGCGGATATAGATGCGGCGGTCGGGATTGTCTTCGGTCATCGAGGTCAGGATCGTCACAACGCGTTCTTCCGTGACTTCGGTCTCACCGACAAAGATGCGGCCGTCTTTGGAAATAGAAACCTCCAGCGGTTTGTTGTCTTCGTCGCTGATCGCTTTTGCCTTGGAGTCCGGAAGGTCGATCGGAACGCCCGCCGTCAAAAGCGGTGCCGCGACCATGAAGATAATGAGGAGGACAAGCATGACGTCCACCATCGGCGTCACGTTGATCTCCGCCATCGGGCGGTGCGATCCGCCCCTGCCCCGGTTGTAGCCGCCGCCACCGCCTGTCGACATGCCCATGGTTATGCCACCTTCTTGGAGGATGCGCCGCGCGTGCCGTTGCCGTCCTGCGTCTCAAGATGGCGGGACAGTATTGCGGAGAATTCCGTTACGAATGCATCAAGACGTCCGGCATAGCGGTTGAGTTTGCTGCTGTAACCGTTATAGGCGATAACCGCCGGAATAGCCGCGACAAGGCCGAGTGCCGTTACGAACAAAGCTTCGGAAATACCGGGTGCAACAACGGCGAGCGAGGTGTTGTTGGAGTGCGCGATGGAGTTAAAGGAATTCATGATCCCCCAGACCGTTCCGAACAAACCGATGAACGGCGCCGTAGAGCCGACCGTGGCCAGGAATGTCATGCCGCGTTCGAGCCGTACCATTTCACGGGCAATGGCGACGGACATGGCACGTTCCACCCGCTGGCGCAGGCTGGCCTGAAGGTTGTCGCGGTCAGGAACACCGCCGGAAACCGTGTTCTGCCATTCTTCCATACCGGCGGAGAATGTCTTGAGCAGAGGGTCGTGCGGGCTCTTCTTGATACGCTGATAAAGCTTGTCCAGCGGTTCGCCGGACCAAAAGGCGTCTTCGAACTTGTTGGCGCGGCGGTTCAGCTTGCCGAGCGTTGCCTTTTTCTCAAAAATGATAGCCCAGCACCAGACCGATGCCAATACGAGCATAATGGCCACCGCTTTAACAATAATATCGGCGTGCATAAAGAGCGCTATGACGCTCAGGTCACCGTTGAAATTCTGTCCTGCGGCGACAGCTTCCACCGCATTGCTTGTCGTCGTGCTTTTCATGCTCTTTGCTACTCCTGCAATTTTTCTCTAACCATATCGGGAATGCGCACGGGCCGTGTGCTGCCATCGATACAGACGATTGTGACCGTCATGGAGAAAAGCATAGAATCTTGGCAAAAAATAGACTGATTCAAGATAAAAGAACTATTTTTCAGTTCTTTTAGAGTGCTTTCCACCCTAAGCAGCTGATCGAGTTTCGCGGGTTTGAAATAATCGGCGGCCAAATGGCGTACGACGAACATGACGCCGGTATCCTCGAAGATGGTCGATGACTGCAAACCGATGTCGCGAAGGTATTCCGAGCGCGCTCTTTCGCACCAGCTAATATACTGGGCATGGTACATAATACCGCCCGCATCCGTGTCTTCATAATAGACGCGGTATTCGCATGTATGGGTGTTTGACATTGTCCGCCTTGCCACTGATTGATTTTGCGGAATTAATGTAAGGCCTTAGCCCGCGTCAAACAACTCATCCTGCAAAGGTTTTTTCGGGGTCAGGCCGAAATATTGATAGCCTTTGGCGGAAATAACACGCCCGCGCGGGGTTC
>QFNK01000375.1 GCA_003240795.1 Micavibrio aeruginosavorus
AAACTGCGCCTCCCCGGAAAACTGACCGACTGCTCCCGCACGGATGCGGATGACACCGAAATATTCTTCGTTGAGGGCGACTCCGCTGGCGGCTCCGCAAAACAGGCGCGCTCGCGTGAGACACAGGCGGTTCTCCCCCTGCGCGGTAAAATCCTGAACGTCGTTTCCGCAACGAATGACAAAATCCGCGCGAACCAGGAAATACAGGACATCATCCTCGCCCTCGGCTGCGGCTCCGGCAAGGATTTCGATTTATCCAAACTCCGCTATGAACGCGTCGTCATCATGACGGATGCTGACGTCGACGGCGCCCACATTGCCTCGCTCCTCGTCACATTCTTCTACACGCAGATGCGCGGCCTGATCGAAAACGGCCACCTCTATCTGGCACAGCCGCCTCTCTACCGCATCACGGCGGGCAATGTCTCGGAATACGCCCGTGACGACGCGCACAAGGACGAGCTTTTGAAAACCGTCTTCAAGGACAAGAAAAAGTACGACATCTCCCGCTTTAAAGGTCTGGGTGAAATGCCCGCGGCATCCCTGAAAGAAACCACAATGTCACCGGACAGCCGGACGCTGCTGCGCGTCACCATCCCTGACGCAATGGCTTCCCTCGGCATTACCGAAGAAATGGCCGAACATGACAAGTCCGCACAAGGAAACCCGGAAATCGACGATCTGGTTGAACGCCTGATGGGCAAAAATGCCGATGCACGTTTTCAGTTCATCCAGGCGAATGCCGAATTCGTTCAGGACATAGACATCTAATAAAGGCGGCATAAATATGCACCAGCGCAGAAAAGCAATCCCGGCATTTTCGAGAAAAAAACTCGTCACGCTTGGCATTATCGCGCTGGCGCTCTGGCTGGCACTCAGCACGGTCGCACAGATCCCCGCACGCGCAAGAACGCATCTTGAAACTGTTTTGAAAGAAGCGGGATTTCCGCAGGCGCGCGTGGATCACGTTTCGCTTGGCGCTTCTTCCATCACGGCGGAAAACATCAAGCTCGACCAGTTCGGCTTCGATGAAATCAAATCATTGAAAGCGGATATCAGCTGGCCGTCCTTTCTTTTGTCTGCAGAGCTGGATGGCGTCACCCTGACCGGCCTTCATATAGGGCGCGATTCAACGAACATCTCCGGCTCGCTCCATCGCACGGTAAACTACCTGCTGAATTTGCCGGCCTATCGCGTCGATATTTCAGGTGCGATCGTGGACATCACGACCGCCTATGGCGAAATCCGGCTGACGCTTGAAACCACCATAGCGCCCAAGCCGGAAAGCGGCGACCGCGACATTAAGGCGATCCTGCGCACCGACCAATACCAGCTGAGCTTTGACAGCGTCTGGGAAGGCAAGGCCGATGCGAACGGCAATATCGACCTGTCCGGCAAGATGGAAGGCGGTCGTGTGAATATCGGCCCGCTCCGCGTTTCGCGTTTCAACGGCTGGACGGCATTGTCCAACAAAGACGGCAATTACACGGTACAAACACAGATGGAGGCGGGCAGCGCGGCGTTCATGGACGTGCCTCTTGAAAAGCTTTCCCTTGTCGCCGATTACAATGGCGATCAGTCGAACCTTCTGTTCCGCACCGGTCTTGCCGGAATGCAGGGCACGCTGTTCACGGCGGACTATATGGCAGGAAAAGAAAAAAGCGCGTTCG
>QFNK01000376.1 GCA_003240795.1 Micavibrio aeruginosavorus
TCCCCTTTGCGGGTATGCAGCGTCATGGCTTCGCCGCCATGCGGAATTTGCAGATCTGATCGCATAATTTCCCCTGTCTAATGTCTTTGACAAAAATACAAGCTTTTGCTTATAAAAAAGCCGTATCCGCGGAATTTGAGGGGCAGCTTGCACCGCGTTAAAAATGCTAAAGCGCGTAGGTCCTGAGAGTCCGACAGCCCCGTAACAAACGGATCGTATGATCTATGGGTGTGCTGTGACTATCATTCTTCCAAAAAAGGCTTCCCAAGCCAGACCGATTTCCCTGACCAAAGAATTTGAACGCGTGGACGGCCGTGATTTCGCGAAATACATTTCCGAGCTTTGCTGCCGGGAAAAACGTTTTGCGGACAATCTTTCGGTAAAAGAGGATTACAGCGATTATCATTGCTGGCTGTTACCGGACGGATCGCGGGGATTCGCCGTAGGTCGGTATTTTGAACTCACCAATGTTTTTTCCCGTATATCCTGCGGTGATAAGGCGCGCGGTATTCTTGATTGCGCCAAGTCAAATTATGAAAACTTGTTTTTAAATTGTTTTGCTGGTAAAAACGAAGAAATTTACAAATCTAACGGTTTTGTCGTGACGCGCAGGGAATCCAATTGGGAAGGGCCGCCGCATCCCGATGTAGTTCACATGCAATGGTCACGCTCTCCATGACATTTTCTAACGCCGTCATCCTGCATATTCCCCATGCATCGACTTTCGTGCCTCAAGACGAGCTGGATCTTTATGTTGTAACGCGTGAGGTGCTGGCGGCAGAAAATCTAAAGCTGGCAGACCTTCATACGGACATGCTGTATGATCTTTCAGGCGCGGCGCGGGCTGTGTTTCCTGTTTCACGTTTTGTCGTCGATGCGGAGCGTTTTTCGGATGACGCACATGAGCCCATGGCTGCCAAAGGCATGGGCGCCTTGTATCAGGTGAAAACGGATTTAAGCCCTTTGCGGCCTGTTATCCCAGACGATAGGCGCAAAAGGCTCATGGAGCGTTATTACTGGCCGCACCATAACGGGCTGGATGCCATGGCGCTGGACCGTCTGGACCGCTTCGGCGAATGCCTTTTGGTTGACTGCCACAGCTACCCGTCAAAGGCGCTCCCTTATGAAGATCCATCCCTGCCGCGGCCGCAGATCGGCGTGGGCACTGATCAATTCCATACGCCGCCGGAAGTCCGCGATGAAATTGCCGGCGCTTTTCGCGATCTTGGTTATGAGGTCGGCGTGGATACGCCTTTCTCCGGCGCTCTGGCGCCCAACGCCGTTTACGGTAAGGATGCCCGCCTGAAATGCTTTATGATCGAGGTCAGACGCGACCTTTATATGGACGAGGCGACAGGCGCGCGGAAGCCGGAATTTGCCAAGATACGTGCCGATTTGACCCTTGTTATGGAACGGGCGGCGGAAAAGGCGCTTCAAAGCGGGCTAAAGCCGCTTGCAGGTTAAAATACCCGTTGACATGGGGCGGGTAGTTTTCTAAATCCTTGCTGCAGTTTATCAACGGTATGGGCATCCATATTCTTTAAGAAAAGGTAGAAGGAAATGGCAAAGGAAAAGTTCGAGCGGAACAAGCCGCACGTAAACATCGGAACGATTGGTCACGTTGACCACGGCAAGACGACGCTGACGGCGGCGATCA
>QFNK01000377.1 GCA_003240795.1 Micavibrio aeruginosavorus
ATACCACGCGCGTTATGGCGTATATAAAACGCGCTGATGTACGTCAAACAATGCTAACAATATACCGAGAGGCTGGAAAAGAAGAGCGCTTTTATGCCTTGTTCGGAAGCAAGGGTAAAACGTGACACGATCCCTCCTTAATTTTTCTTAGGTTCGTGTAACCATAAGATCTGCTTTTTGTGTTTCTATCGTGATCAGAAAGGAGCTCAAAGTGGCAACAATAACATTTATCCCGAGAACTACGATTGAATGCGCTCTCCAAGAACTTATCAATATGGGGATCGTAAAGTACAGTTTAACTGACAATCACGAGCATTGTTTCGTGTTACGTAAAGATCGCGCAATCTCCGCTGATGGCGCGCCCTGCTTGCTCAACGAACTTTTTAATATCTATGAGGTAATCACTGACTGCGACGAGCTAGATTTGGACGATTACGAAAACGACAACGGAGATTTCGAATGAGTTTTCTGAAAGATAAGGAAATAGCGAACGATTTGGGAATGTCAGTGTCATGGGTTCGTGTGCAGCGGCATTTGCGCGTCAAGGGACTTGCTCACGTGTTTGAGGTGGAGCCTGTATATATTGGGCGTTCTCCAAGATATCCCCGAGAGGCATATGAAGCATGGAAAACAGGGATGAAAGGAGGGGAACAGCCAACTCGGCATCCTTAGGCTTGTAACAGAAATAACAAAACTTTAAGTTGGAAACCTGTATAACCAATATAATAACGCATTGAATTGATTGCATAAAATTGTTTTTTGAGGTATAATGAAAGTACATACTCACTTGTTTATGGGTTAGAGCCTGTCAAAATAAAGTCGGTGGAAGTTAAGAGAGCCAAGCAAGATGGCCAAGACCGCCAGCCCAAGGAGAAGACCACAGGAAAAAAAGACCAAGGCTCTGCAGAGATGCAACCTTGGGCATCCTGAGGCATTGTCTATTCGTCCGCCTGGGATGTGCTTGGTCTTTGGATCATAACCGGAAGATGGATACATATACGAGGTTAGGAATACGCTTCCCGCCTAACCGTTTGAGTACGACGAATAGAAATGCACTTATACCCTTGGGTGAAGTTGCATTCTCCCCCTTAGCAGAGAGATTAGATATCTCTTTTCTGAGGAGGGGGGATAAATGTCTTTCCCCTGAATGAAGTTTGGATGTTGTTTCCCTTTATTAGAATGGGCTAAGTCATTATTAGTACGTTCTTATGTTTTTGATTGTTCTAATCATCAATAAGATTTGAAACCTTCAACTTCAAAGCATCTGCAATCTTTTTAAGCATGCGGATTGAAATGTTTTTGTGACCGTTCTCTATCTCAGAAAGATAACTTCTGTCCATTCCTGCATCGCCAGCTAAATCCTCCTGAGTCATTCCCAAAGCAATTCGTTTCTTAGCGATAGCTGCACCAATTCTTTTATCGATATCATCAATTTGTTTACGCACCATGACGTAAGTATGTTGACAATAGACAACAAACTCCGTAGGCAATAGCCTACATAGGAGGAATTTATAATGAAGATACTTTATTTGTTTCCATTGTTTATGTTGACTTCCTGCGCAGCGATGAGCGCTAACAGCCATGTCAAAAATGCGTCTAGTAAGGAGAATGCTGCGTGGGAAACGGCAATTAATGAGGCTCTCAAGAA
>QFNK01000378.1 GCA_003240795.1 Micavibrio aeruginosavorus
CCGAACCTCGGCAAGATCGGCGTTCTGATCGCGCTTGAATCCACAGGCGACAAAGCGAAACTGGAAGCCCTTGGCAAACAGATCGCGATGCACACGGCAGCCGCTTTCCCGAAATTCCTGACGCGCGACGAAGTCGATGCTTCGACGCTCGACCGTGAAAAGAACGTCCTGCGCGAGCAGGCGTTGGCGGAAGGCAAGCCTGCCGAGATCGTTGAAAAAATGCTCGAAGGCCGTATCCGCAAGTTCTACGAGGAAATCGTTCTGCTGGAGCAGGATTTCGTCATGAACCCAGACATGAAAATCAACAAACTCCTCGAAACGTCTGCCGCTGATGTTGGCGCACCTGTCGCTCTCGTCGGCTACGCCCGCGTTCAGCTCGGCGAAGGCATCGAGAAGGAAGAAGTCGATTTCGCGGCGGAAGTTGCGGCCACGGCACGCAGCGCATAATTACGCTATAAAGTCTATTCAAAATCCCGGCCTTTGCGCCGGGATTTTTTGCGTTTGCTTGCCTTTTTATTCTTACCCACATGCGCTATATAAAAGATGTATTGCAAGGAGCGGGATAAATGGATTTTTTGTATATTGCGGTGGGTTTGGTTTTGCTGTTTTTCGGTGGCGAAGGCTTGCTCAAAGGAAGCGTATCTCTTGCGCGGCGGTTCGGTTTATCTAACTTCCTCATCGGTGCTGTGGTCGTTGGTTTTGGCACTTCAATGCCTGAGCTAAGTGTTTCGCTTAAGGCTGCATTTGACAATGCTTCCGGTATAGTTGTGGGTAACGTAGTCGGCAGTAACATAGCCAATATTCTTTTGATCCTTGGCATTTGCGCGTTCATTTGCCCTATTCTTGTGACTGATCGTTCCGTTTTTCGTGACGTTTTTGTGATGATATTCGGTTCTGTTCTGTTGTGCGCTTTTGCGTTAACCGGTGTAATAAATCTGGCCTTTGGCGCGGTGTTTTTTGCTGGCCTGATTGTCTACATAATTTATTCGTACAAGCAGGATCGACAAAAATCGGCGGCCCAACAGGCTGAAATTATCAAGCATGTGGAGGAAGATACTGAAGGGGCAATCGCGTTGCCTCTATGGCAAGCTTTACTTTATGTCGTGATCGGTCTGGCGCTTCTTGCGGGTGGCGCAACCCTTCTTGTGGAGGGAGCTAGTGCGATTGCTCGCGGTTTTGGCATTTCGGAAACTGTTATCGGGCTTTCGCTTGTCGCTGTCGGCACATCTTTGCCAGAACTCGCGACCGGTGTTGTTGCCGCATGGCGTAAGCATACCGATATTATTCTTGGCAATATTATCGGCAGTAATATTTTCAATATCATGGCCATATTGGGGATCACAGCAATTATTTCTCCGGTGGAAGTTCCAGAGCAGATTGTGAATGTTGATATGTGGGTGATGCTCGCTGTGTCCGTTCTGCTGGGAATTTTGTTACGCACCAGCCATCGCCTCAGCCGTCTGGAAGGTGTCGCCATGTTCGCGCTGTATGGCGGTTACATGGGCTGGTTGTTCCTCAATAATGCCGCCTAACGCGGATGTTATGCAAGGGGGTGTCTATATGAGACGTTTGATCCTACACTTCATTCTGTTTTTCTGTGGCTTTTGCGTGCCCTCGGCTTTTGCGGCGGTTGAGCCGAATT
>QFNK01000007.1 GCA_003240795.1 Micavibrio aeruginosavorus
GAGAAATGCTCCGTGAATTTGGAAAGGCGTTTGAACAACTCTGCACCCAGCGCCGAAATTTCCGCCGCGTTTTTTGCCATTTCCACCTGACGCCATGACAGGCCGACGACGCGCAGCAGCGAAATGATAAGCGTCGGCGATGCGATCACGACATTGTTTTCGGAGGCGTAATCGACGATGTTCGGGTCGCTCTGCAAGGTCGCGCTGAACACGACTTCGGAAGGAAGGAACAGGATCACGAAATCGCATCCTGCGATATTTTCCTGATACGATCTTGCACCCAATGCCTTTACGTGACCGCGCACGGCGCGCGCCATGTTCGCCTTGATCGTTTTCAGCTCGTCTTCTGAAAGGTCGTCGTCGAGGCGGGCGATATGATCGTTGATCGGCGCCTTGGAATCGATGGCGATTTTAAAGCCGTCATGCAGGTTGATGATGACGTCCGGGCGGCCGCCGCCCTCGATCGCGGTCTGGGTTTCGTAATGCGTGCCTTTTTTCAGGTGCGCCTTTTCAAGAATGGTTTCGAGGACGAATTCGCCCCACTTACCCTGCGCCGCCGGATTGCGCAGAACGCCCGTCAGTTTCGAGGTTTCGCGGTGCAGATGCTGGAGGTCGTCGCGGATCGTCTTGTCGGTCGCTTTCAACTCTTCGACCATACCGCTCATACGCTGAAGATGCGCTTCGACGGGCTTGACCATCTGTTCAATGGCGATGGAGCGTTTTTGCAGATCGTGTTCGCCGTCTTTCTGCGCGGCGCGAAGACGTTCGGCGGCCAGCGCCAGAAATTGTTCGTTGTTGGATTGCAGCGCCATTTGCGCGATGCCGCGGAAATGATCGCCCAGCGCTTCCCGCTCGCTTTCCAGCTTCGCCTCAAGCGCGGCTTTTTCCGTGCGCTCCTTTGCGAGTTTCAGCGCAAAAACCAGCGCGCCAATGGCCGCGCCCGCGCCAAACCCTATGCCAAGGGACAGCGGATCGATAGCAAGTTCTTGTAACGGCGGCATATTATTCATGATAAGCTACCTTAAACACTGTTTCGCAGGAGATCAAATTGAATTCTGACAAACATAGCGCGCGCGCCATCCGCGGCAACGCCATGATTTATATCCTGATCGCCCTTGGACTGCTCGGCGCACTGACCGTCGTCCTCACGCGGCAGAACAATCAAGGCGGCAGCGGCGATCTGGACGCAGACCGTACGGAGCTTCTCGCTTCACAAATCATGACTTACACAACCACGGTCAAGGCGGCGATAGATCAGATGACGCTGATAGGCACGCCTGTTTCTGCCATCGATTTCGATCGTCCGAGCGATGTCAATTTCGACACCGCCCCTTATACGAAAAAGCTCTATCATCCGGAGGGCGGCGCGCTGAGTTATTCGCCGCCAAATCCTGGTATTTTTGTTTCAGGCCTCAGCAACCCGGATGCCGGATGGTATGTCGGCCGCTTCAACAACGTGGACTGGACGCCGACAACGGCGCAGGATGTCGTGCTGACCGCATGGGGCGTGAATTCTCAGGTCTGCGCGCTTCTGAACAAGAAAATCACGGGAAGCACAACCATTCCGGCGTTGTCATCCGCCCGCTCGCGGCTGGTCAACGTCACCTATCACAGCACGGCAAACGCGAATTTCACCCCGTCCGATTGCGCGGCGTGTGAAGAGAAGCCGTCCCTTTGCGTATCAACGGACAGCGGCGCGGTGTTCGTATTCTATTCGGTTATTTCAGCGCAATAATTGCGGCGCGCAGCTCTTCCATACCGGCTCCGCTTTCGGAGCTGGTGGCAAAGACGTCCGGATAAGCGGCAGGATGTTTTTGAAGCGCGGCCTTGATGTTAGCGCATATTTCCGCCAGCTCTTTCGCCGATGTCTTATCGGCCTTGGTCAGGACGATGCGGTAATTGACCGCCGCCTTGTCCAGCAGACCCATCAGATGCACATCGGATTCCTTCAGCCCGTGGCGCGAGTCGATCAGGATCAGCACGCTGCGGAGGTTGGGGCGGCCGCGCAGATATTCGAAAATCAGGTTGTCCCAATTGTTACGGGTCTGTTTCGACACCTTCGCGTAGCCATAGCCCGGCATATCGACCAGATAGACATGCCCGCCGAGATTGAAGAAGTTCAGCTGCTGCGTCCGGCCCGGCGTGTTGGAAGTCTTCGCCAGCGTGTTGCGGTTCGTCAGTGCGTTGACGAGTGACGACTTGCCCACGTTCGAACGGCCGGCAAATGCAATCTCCGTAAAGTCCGGAGGCGGCAGTTGCTTCAAATCGGCGGACCCCCACATGAAATCGCAGTTGCCTGCGAAAATCTTGCGCGCTTCCTCGATCTGTTCGGGTGAGAAAGTGTCTTCCATTACTTCTTCTTTTTCTTTTTCGGCTTTGGCGCGGATACCGCTTTCGGCTCGCCGTCGATCGCGTCTTCGATCTTGTGCTCGAGGACTTCGAGTTCAGGGTGAACGGTCGGGCCTTCGCTGATTTCCTTTTCCAGTTCCTTGTTCACCTTGTCTTTGGTGAACAGGTGAACGGGAACGCCCATGCGCTTCATGATCACGGCCTGCTGGATGATGGCGAGGATGTTGTTCACCGTCCAGTAGATGACCAGACCGGCGGCGAATTTCGCCATGATGAACGTCATGAAGTACGGCATGATCGCAATCACCTTCGCCTGGATCGGATCTTCCGGCGGCGGGGAGAGGTTTTTCTGCACGATCATCGCAATCATCATCAGAAGCGGCCATGCGCCGATCATCAGGAAGTGCGGCGGCGTCCACGGGATCAGGCCGAACAGGTTGAAGATGGTCGTCGGGTCCATCGCGGAGAGGTCATGCACCCATCCGTAAAACGGCGCGTGACGCATTTCGATCGTGTTCGACAGCACTTTGTAGAGTGCGAAGAAGATCGGAATCTGGATCAGGATCGGCAAGCATCCGGCCGCAGGATTGACGTTGTTGCGCTGATACAGCGCCACCAGTTCCTGCTGCAGCTTCTGCTTGTCGTCCTTGTATTTATGACGCAGGTCGTACATTTCCGGCGCGACCTGACGCATCTTTGCAAAAGATTTGTAGGACGTGTTCGCCAGCGGGAAGACAAAGATACGCAGCACGCAGGTGAAGATGATGATGGCGATACCGAAGTTGCCCGTCAGTCCGTAGAGGAAGTTGATGGCGAGGAAGAACGGTTTCGTCAGGAAGTAGAACCATCCGAAATCAACGGCGAGGTCGAAATGCGGGACGCCCCATTTTTCCTGATACGCCTCCAGCAATTTCAGTTTCTTTGCGCCGGAATACACGTTGATCGCATAGTTGCCTTCCGCGCCAGAAGCGACGTTGACCGCGGGGCCGGTGAGGTCGACCTGATAACGGTCTTTATCCTTAAGGCCTGTTGGATTCGTGGAAATAAAACGGTAGCGTGTCTCGGCCCCCTGCACCGCAGGCGCGATCGCCGTCAGCCAGTATTTGCCCGTGAGACCGATCCAGCCATTCGCCGTGGAGAAATTCTGCTCCGGCTTTTTCTTGAAATCCTTGTAATCGAATTCTTCGAGGCTTTCACCCAGATAGCCGATAGGGCCTTCGTGAATAACGCCGAGATTCATGAAATCTTCCGGCAGGCCGTGTTCGGTCGCCAGCGCATAAGGGTAAAGCGTTACGCTCTCGCCCGTGTTGTTGATAACGCGATTGTCGATGGAAAACGCAAAATTCTCATCCACCGTGAAGACGCGTTCGAAGACAAGGCCGTTCGGCGCGGTGTAGGTCAGCGTGACGGGCGTTTGCGGCGTCAGGGTTGCTTCGCCGCCTTTTACTTTCCAGACAGTGTTGGCATCAGGAATGTTTTTCGCCAGATCGCCTGCCGCCGTCCAGCCTGTTTCAACATAACGCGGGTGCGGCGTGCGCGCGGGGGATAGGACATGGACATGCTCCTTGCGCTCCACCGTTTTGTAGTAATCTTCGAGCTTGATGTCATCGAGGCGCGCGCCACGCAGGTTGATCGATCCCGTCAACGCCGGTGTTTTGATATCCACACGCGGGGTTTCGCCGACAACGTCCTCGACCGGGCGGATTTGGACGGCAGCCGTCTGCGCGACGACGGCGCTGTTCATGCGCGCCTGTTCGGCGGCGCGGCGCATCTGCTCCGCATGCGGACGGCCGATAAAATAATCATAGGACAGCCACATCGCGATGGACAGAACGGCAAAGATGATCAGGTTGCGTTTGTCCTGCGGGTGCATTTCGTCACGGTTTTGCATTTTTCTTTTTCTTTCTGTGGCGGGCCCTAGAAATCCCGCAGTTTTACGGCGCGTTTCAGCGCGGTGTGTTTCGCGTGCGTTTATAGCCGATGATACCCCGCCAATCAATGCTGGCGGGTACGGGATCGTCCCATTGGCATGTCTTGTGCCACGGATGGCATTTCAACAGCCTTTTCAAGGCGAGGGCTGAGCCCTTCAGCGCGCCGTGGCGTTCGACCGCTTCGGCGGCATAGGCGGAGCAGGATGGGTGAAAACGGCACTTTCCGGCACCCAGCAGGGGCGATATTGCATAGCCGTAAGCACGGATGACGAGGGCAAGGCCGCGCGCGGGAACCCTAGTCCACCGCATGGCCCATCTTCCGGATGCACCAGAGAAGATCACGGGTCAGCTCTTCATAGGGGCGCGTTACCGTGTCCTGCCGCGCGAGCAGGACGTAATCCATGCCTGTTTTTGCGTTGTTTGCCAGCACATCAGCGGCAACGGCGCGCAGGCGGCGTTTCATGCGGTTGCGGGCAACGGCGGATTTATCGGTTTTTTTGGTGGCAGTGAAGCCGACGCGCTTGATGTCCAGCCCGTTCGGGGCGGCCAGCACGATCATGCTTTTGGACACCCATTTGCCGCCAGGGTTGGCGGCATTGGCGTTCACCAATAAAAAATCGGACCGCTTTTTCAGGCGGTCCAATTTTTTCAATTCTTCACGGGTCGCTTTCATAACCTGTTACGGCGCGTTTCCACGCCGCCCAAGAATTAGGCGCTCAGGCGCTTGCGGCCTTTCGCACGGCGGCGGGAAAGAACCTGACGGCCATCTGCCGTTGCCATGCGGGCACGGAAACCGTGGCGGCGGGCGCGAATGAGGCGCGAAGGCTGATAAGTGCGTTTCATGGGACTGATCCTTACTAAACTGTATTAATATTCGAATTTCGGTGGCTGTTGTATCGCGGTTGAGGCCTTCTGTCAATTTTTCTTGCGATTTTATCTGACGGGCTTCATAGTACCGAACAGTCAGGCTTGATTTTCAGGCACTTACCCGTGCTATGATAAGAGCCGAACCACACAAATCTACCATTTCAGGGCAGGATTTTCGCCATGTATCAAGACAATAACTGGGTTCCCGTTGAAGGAGAAGAGCTGGCAGGCTTTCTCGATCAGGTCAATCCGATCGGCGGAAAATACAGGGTCAGCCCGGCGACGACGCGCGTCGAATACCGTATGCTGCCGTTTTATGACCAGGTTGCGATGATCCGCGTGAAGGACCCGTCCTGGACGCCCGCGAACCTCTTTATCTATTACCTTACCGATCAGGGCAATCTGTACTGGCTGAACGGCACGTCTCCGCCGATCCATGAGGTCAATGCCAAGGCGCCTGTTAAAATTACAGACGATAACGTATTGGAATATCTGAAATTTTTCTGCTTTTTTGTTCGTGGCGAAGAAGGCCCGTTCCTGATCGCAGAGAATATGGACGATCCATACATCCCCAAAAACATCGACGCCCGGACGCGCTCGGTCATGGAAGGCACGATCCACCCCGCCACGTATGAAAGCCGCAATGAGAAGGGCTTTTTCATGTGCGATGCCGTGGTTTACTACTCCAATGCCCTGTTTACCGCCAATTTCGCGGTTCAGCCGGGCGGGATGATTGAAATGCTCAACGACGACCCTATCGCCGCAGACCTTTCGGTCAGAATAGACGCCCCGATCGCCTGATAAAGGCGCTAACCCTTTGGAAAGACTTTTTAACTAATCTGCGAGAGTGCAGAACTGCGTTTCTGCGCCAAATTTCCATTCGGCAAAGCCGTTATGGTATAGTTGAAAGTAGATAGAGTTGGGTCATTAAGAACATGATGAGATTGATCGCATTTTTTGGTTTTGTGATGGTAGCGGCCGTTATCGGCGACGCCGGACAGGCATTTGCTGCGCAAGCACCATCTGGCGGCTCCACCCTCGGCTCCATGATCAACAATGTCCGCGAGAGCGGATTCCGCATCCCCGATCTTCTTTCGATGGCATCCTACCTGTTCGGTATGTATCTGGGCGTGATGGGGATCAAAAAGGCGAAAGAGCATGTTGAAAGTCCGCAGAACATGCCTTTCTGGGAGGCCGGCAAGCGGCTTCTCGCCGGCGGTGCGTTTTTCGCGCTTCCGTTCGTTGTCGGCGTTGTAAAAAACACGATCTCCGCCCGCGACGCGGATATCACCTATTCCGGTTTCAACGGCAAGGCATCGGGAGGCGGTCTGGACTCCATGATGGTCCGCCTGATTTCCGACATTCTTGTTCCGAGCCTTCACATCATCGGATGGTTCGGATGGATCGCCGGATTGTTTCTGGTTTTCATCGGCATTTCGCGCCTGATGCAGAGCGAGCAGCAAGGCCCGAAAGGTCCCGCCGGTATCGGCACGATCATGACCTTCATCATTGCGGGATGCCTCTTCTCGCTGAACAGCATCATCACATATCTGAACAACAGCGTTTTCGGCAGCAGCAAGCTGTATACGAACGCCACGCTTGTCTACACGCAAGGCCTTGGCGATTCAGCGGCGCATGCCCATGCGGTTATTTCTTCCATTCTTGCCTTCTGCGTTATTCTCGGCTGGATCAGCATCGTGCGCGGCCTCTTCATCATGCGCGGCATATCCGAGGGCAGCGGTCAGGCGTCCATGATGGCGGCGCTTACACACCTGATCGGCGGCGTCATGGCGATCAATCTGGGCGCGGTTATCAACGCGGTTCAGGCGACGCTCGATATCGCGAAATACGGGATCAAGTTCACGTAAGGTTTTCCGAGGGGGAAAAGAGGGGAAAAATAAAGGGGCCGATGCGCCCCTTTATTTTTTCAATTCATTCTATCTTTTACAGCGCGTCGGCACCGGTTTCGCCAGTGCGGATGCGCACGGCGCTGGTCAGGTCATAAACAAAAATCTTGCCGTCGCCGATGCGGCCCGTACCGGCCGTGTTCTGGATCGCCTCAACCACCGCTTTTTCCATCTTGGCGGGAATCGCGACCTCTATCTTTACCTTCGGCAGGAAATTCACGGAATATTCCGCGCCGCGGTAGATTTCCGTCTGGCCTTTCTGGCGGCCAAAGCCTTTGACTTCCGTCACGGTCAGCCCCTCGACGCCCAGCGCGGTCAGCGCCTCACGCACATCATCGAGTTTAAACGGCTTGATTACGGCCATAACCATTTTCATGACAGACGGCTCCTTGCTTGTTTGCTGTGTCAAAGGGTTCTATATAGGTAGCAACTTTCACATAGGACGTAAAGAAGCGTCATGGTCGCAGAAAAACGCATAAATACCATCGAAACAGACGTTGCGATTATCGGCGGCGGGCCTGCGGGATGCTGCCTTGCCGCGCTTCTGGCCGCGAACGGCGTAAATGCCATCTGCATCGACCGCGAAGATCCGGCGAAGGCCGCGCCATCCAATTTCGACGGGCGCACCATGGCGGTGTCGTTCGGGTCGCGCCGCGTGATCGAAGCGGCAGACGCGTGGGATCACATGGAAAAGAGCGCCAGCCCCATCCGCGATATCGATATTCTGGACGGCGGCGGCCCTACCCTTCTTACGTTCCTGTCGGATGATGTGGAGCAGGATGCGTTCGGATGGGTAATTGAAAACCGTATATTGCGCACCTCCCTTTACGCCGCGCTGGCGGCAAAGAAAAACGTCACGCATCTTGCGCCCGCGGGTGTGCAGGGTTTTTCCCATGCGGATGATTACGTCACCGTGCATCTGGAAGACGGGCGCGATGTCCGAGCGAAGCTGGTTGTCGGCGCGGATGGAAAGCACTCTTTCACGCGCGAGCAAATGGGTATCGGCACGCGCGGATGGGATTATGGTCAAAAGGCGCTCGTCTGCATCGTCTCCCACACCAATCCGCACAATCAGATGGCGATCGAGGATTTCCGCAGCGAAGGACCGCTTGCGATCCTGCCGTTGCTCGACGACGCGAACGGCAATCACAGATCCACGATTGTCTGGACAGAAGAGGCGCACACGAAGAACAGCGCGGCACAGTGGGACGAGGATACATTCAACGCAGCATTGCGCGAGCGGTTTCCGGCGTCTTACGGTGACGTGAAACTGGCGGGGCCGCGTTTTTCCTATCCCCTCACCCTGTCCCACGCGCACAGCTATATCGGCAGGCGCATGGTATTGGTTGCCGATGCGGCGCATGCCATTCACCCGATTGCGGGGCAAGGACTGAACCTTGGTTTGCGCGATGTCGCGGAACTTGCGGAGCTGGTCATCGGGGCGCAGCGCAGCGGGCAGGATATCGGCAGTAACGAACTGCTTAGCAAATATCAGAGTGCGCGCAGGCCGGACAATATGGCGATGGCCGCCGCGACGGACATGCTGAACAGATTATTCTCCAACCGCTCCGGCCCGCTGCGTCATGCGCGGAAAGCAGGATTGCGCCTTGTGCAGAAATTTCCGGCGGCGCGGCAATTCCTGATGAAAAACGCAATGGGCGCGTCCGGCCTTTTGCCGACCCTGATCCGCACCGGAAAATTCTAGTAAGGCGGCAGCGCGAAGGTGCGCAGGATCGAATAGCGTTTTTCCCCTTCCTCCGCTGAGGCGGAACGCATGAGGTGGAATTCCTTTGCCTGCCAGCTCGCGTGAATATCCCGGCCGTACCGCTTTGCATACTCCTCGGCATTCTTCGTGCTTCGCAGGCGGGCAAGCGTGACGTGCGGCATATAGGCGCGCTTTTCAAAAGTCAGGCCGAGCGGCTCCATCTTCTGCGTGATGCCGTCGGTGAGCAGGGAGAGTTTCTTTACGCTCTGCACGGCGGCGTAAAGAATGCACTGGCGTTTCTTTTCAAACATGCCGAGGCCGGAGACTTCGACACCGAAAGGGGCAGGTTTACGCATTCCATCGAGAGCGTCTTCGATATCGGGGATAAGGTTTTGATCCACCTCGCCCAGAAAACGCAGCGTTATGTGGAAGTCATGCGGATTGGTGATCCGCTGAAAATCCAGTTTCACTTTCGGCAGGGCAACGATCTTGTCCCTTAACGCACCCGGAACGTCCAATGCAGTGAAAAGGCGAACCTTGCCCTCGCCGCTCATTCATCCACCAGAGGGTTTTTCCATTTCGGCGGCAGAACCAGATAAGGGTCGCTGGAAATGATCGTCGGCAGGGAAACATTGAAGCTGCGGATCAACGCCGGATCGACGGGACGGCGGTTTCGCATGATCTGCGTGACCTTCATGCCCATCTTCTCATCGGGTCCGAAGGTGCATTCGATCATTTCCTGTTTGAATTCGCCATAAGGATCGACATTCGTGAAGTAAATACGCACGGCGGTGCGGGAACCTTCGATATCGGTATAGCGCAGGGTATGCGGGTAGGGCGTGTTTTGCTCAAGGAAGGCGGAGCAGATGCCGAACGCCATGGAGCCGTTCTTCGGCTGGCAGGAATAGATCATCAGGATAAGGATCAGGGCAACGACACCGCCCGCGCCATACATGATCTGCTTGATGTTTTTCTGGGTAAGCTCGATCGGCTTTCTTGCCTGCTGCTTGAGCTGCGCGTCGAGCCCCATGGTGGGAGCATCGTCGTTGAAATCATCCGTTTGCTCAGGTGCCGGCGTTTCCGGCTGCGGTTGCGCCGGAACGGGCTCGGTCGGTTTCTTCGGGTCTTCGGTATTGTCGCTCATCACTTATCGGATTCGGGCGTTTTGTCGAGGCGCGAAGAGCTAGCATCGACAAGTTCGTTTACAATCTCGTTTACAACCTGGCTGACGGCAGCGGAGCGTATCTCCCCTTTTTCCGCCAGCATCATGACGCGGCGCTTGATCTCGCCGCGCGCGCTTCCGCCCGGGAAGTTGGCAGCAAGCATCTGTCTTGCACGGCTTGCGCCCAGTTTCTGATAAAGGCGCGTGCGGATCAAAACGTCTTCGGACGATGTGGACAGCGCCCAAAGCTCGATCGGGCCAAGCGTGTTCAGCAAATGCTGCTCATACTTTCCTTCGACCGTGCCGAGGACGAGCAACGCGGGGGCGCCGCCGGCGCGCGGGCCGGTCAGTTTGTAGCGGATGATATTGCGGGCGGTTTGGGAAAGGCCGAAACGCTCGCGGATATTGTCCACGGCCTGATCCGAAATGGCCGCGCCAAGAACCCAGACGCCTGTTGCGAGGTCGACCATGTCGTTGTCGAAGTCTTCCAGAAGCTGGGAAGAAAGGGCGATCTGCACACCGCGCTTTCTTCCTTCACGCACGTCGCGCACGACCTGCGCCCGGACGGAGCGGGAGCGCGACGTTCTGTGGAATTCGTCGTAGCAAAGACGCTTGGGCGTTTCGATGATATTCTGCAGGCGGAGCTCGTGATAGAGGCGGTATTTCTCCGGCATGTGTTCGATCATTTCCATGCCGACCCACCAGCTGCGAACCAATACGTGACGCGCCAGCATGTACATGATGGACGTCTGGCGGTCGGCCGTATCGTCGCCCTGCGGCGACACGTCCATAAGGTCGAGCGAGCAGACGCGTGAATCGGACACGTCAAAGCGCGTGATGCCCGAAAGGATCGGAAATTCGCGGATGGATGACGTCACCATACGTTCAAACGCGTTGATGACCGTTTCGGCGGTCATGCCGATCGATGTTTCTTCGAGCAGCGATCTGATCTGCGGACGGCGGGACGCGGTGATCGCATCGGCCAGCGTCGGCACGGCGTAACGCTGCGCCAGCATCGCGACATGGGTTTCGCCCAGATCGAACATGCGGTCGACGACGTCCCACCAGTACGGGTCCGTCGGCAGGTGCAGGTTGTGGCGGGCAATCGCCTCATCCACCGCATGGTCGAGGCGCGGCAGGTACGGGCGCGGCTCCGCATTCGCGGATGTATCATCGCGCCAGCGGAACATCTCGTCCACGACAAGGCCGGCCAGCTGCTGGATACCGTCATAGGGGCGTTCCTGCCCCGGCGGGGTGCAGAGAAGCGTCAGGAGTTCGACGAGATAGCTGCGCTCGTCCAGCATCGGATAACGGCAGCCCAGCTGTGTGTCGAACGGGTTTACCGCATATTGCTGCGTCATCTGCAGGCGGTAGGCGGCGGCCTCATGCTGGCGCGTTTCCGGCAAAGCTTCCTTGATCAGGGAGATCATGCCCGAAGAAGACGGTCCGATATCGATGATGGCAATGAAAGGAAGCTGCGACAGGCCGGGCGTCAGGCAGCAGGCGATGTTGGTGGAGTTCAGCAGAACGGACTTACCGGCGCCCGGCTGCGCGAAGATAAGGTCGAACCACGTGGTCGTGACGTTTGTTCCGGTCTGATACGGCCATACCTTTCCGTCAGGCGTGCGGAATAGCATCGCGCCCTTGTCGAACGGCGAGGATGGACGCTGCCACGGCATCAGCTTCATCACCTCGAACATCGGGGCGACGGCGGCGGGTGCGGTGCCCGCGCAGTGAATGCCAAGCGCGGAGGCCATGACGCAGTCCAGCGGATCGCCAGAGAATTCGGATACTTGGCAATAGCCCCACGACTCAACGGCCTGAACAAGGTTTGCGAGGCGGTCCTGCAGCAGGCGCAAATTGTCGCGCGGCGCCCATGTGGCAAGCGAAATACGCATGCGTACGACAGGCTCTTTGCGTGCCAGGCGCTCAAGACCTTCCAGGGAGAATTTGATCTGCTTGTTGACCGCGTTGGTCACGCCGAGGATGGTTGCGGCAAAGGCACGGAACTGTGTCGCGTAAACACCGCCGCCTTCGATCAGGAAGGAAATGCGGTAAGGCACCTTCGCTTCGAAGAGACGGTTGAGGAGCATCGGGAACGGGCTCGGGTCCATTGGTGCCAGCGTGATGTCCGCACCGCCCCAGACGAGGTCGCCGATCCGCACGATCGATTCATTGAGGATATAGCTGTCCGCCAATGCAAGCTGCTGGCGCAGGGTCGGCCATACGACATCGGACAGGTCGCCCTTCGTGAGCGGCGCGCGCGGCGGAATGTTGTCACCGGGCAGGCAGGCGCTCCATTCTTCATGCGCCTTCGTCGGATAGAGGTTGTTCTTGATGGCGCGAAGGGCGTCATGAACGAGCATCACGTCGCTTTTGATCCCCAGCTCATCCAGAGAGGAAACAACGGAAGCGATATAGGATTTGTGGCGTGTGCGCAGCGCGTCGAGCGCGGCCAGCGGATTTTGCGCGTAGCCGGCCTTCAGCCATTTCTTTTTACGGGATTCCGTGGCTGCGCGTTTCAGTTCATTCTTCGTCAGGACGGACGGGCGCGTCCACAAAACAAAGTAGCATTCCTCATAAGACAAATAGCGAGAGAGGTGGCGCACTTTCTCTTCGAAGATATCGCCAACGTCCAGCTCGATCGCCTCCGCCGTCAGTTTCGACGGGCGCAGCAAATTTTCGAGATGGTGCGAAATGCGTCCGGGGTCGCGCACAAAATAAACCTGCAGCGCATGGCCCTGACGGTCAAAGCGGGAGCCGATCTTGATGGTCGAACCTTCGACGAGGAAGTTGTATTCCTCCTCCCCGATAATCTGGCGTGAACCATCGACCTTCACATATGTCACAAGCGATCCGTCGCTGGCGGCGAGCGTGATTTCGTCGTCCGCCGTTTCAAGGCGGATAAACGTCTCCAGCGACTGCTTGAAAGCCGTCTGGAAAGGCGCGATTAGCTTGTTAAAAAAACGCATAGAGGTCAGGTGCTTTTCACGAAAGGTCGAACGTCTTAAGGTATTATACTATCTTCCGATAATATAGAGGAAATTTAGCCCGCGTGACGCGGCCGTGCGCCGCGTTTTTGGAATAACGCCCGATAAGGGAATCAGGCGGACGCCTTCATTTTTGCATAAAGCGTTTTCCACTGGCTTGGCGGACGATCGCCGAACGCGCCGTCCTTGGAACGCCAGTAGGCAAGGATCTGCGGGAACTGGTTGAATTTCAGGTCGCCTTCGGAAATGTTGCGGCGGTCGAGCGGGAAGAGCCTGATGCCCGCCAGCTTTTCATTGCGCGCCGCGTAATGTTTCGGCCCGAGGAAATCACGCAGTACTGCGGCGAGGAAAAGAGGATCGTCGGTCGCAAGTCGCGCCTTCGCATCCTCACGCCGCGCCATGATGGTTTCCAGCGCACTGCGCGCGGCATCGGCGGTGGAGCCCTGCGAAATGCGGGCGACATAGATGGCACGTGCTATGTGGCTTAATTGATACTGTTCGATTTCCGGCAGCCAGACGAGCACGCCGGAGTTCATCTGGCTTGTCTTTTCCAGATCGAAACATTGCTGGCAGAACACGCAGGCCGTGACGAGGTTGTCCGGGCGCATGTCGTCCATGTTGCCGTTGAGGAAATGGACTTCCTGATATTTCTGGGATTTGAAGCCGCAATAGCGGCAGGTGTGGTCGTCGCGCTCCAATATCTTCGGCCGCAGTTCCTGCAGAGCCAGCGCGTTTCTTTCGGCATTTTGGGCATTGCCCGGTGAACGGACAATGCCCAGCGTTATTGGTATAAGCTTCATCAGATGCTTACTGAACGTCCATCTGGATCGCTTTGACTTTCGGTGCCGTAACCAGCTCGCCGTCGTTACCGATCGTGTTGCGCATTGCTTCGTATACGATAGGAAGTGCGAACAGACCGCCGCCTGCTGCCAGACGGATCGCGCCTTGCTGCAATGGAGCAGATGTCGGGTTTTCAACGTGGTCCTTGATTTTCAGGATGCCGAGAACGCCGAGCAGAATACCCATCATGTAAGATACGCCGGAGATCAGACCCGGTACGCCGGAAATGGATCCCTCGATGTTGTCAACGATCGTCGTAAAGTCCTTGTTTGCGAAAGCGGACTCAACACCGGATACCAAGCCGATAAAGCTTGCAGCGCTGGCCGTCAGCAAATGTTGTTTCAGTTTCTTAGTCATTTGTGCTCTCCTTATTAAAATTCTCAAATCCGTATTCTTTGTTGCCCTTAACCCGATCAATCCGCTATCTGCATTCCGACCTGTATTGTGCCATCTGTTATTCAGTATACAAAATCAAAAATTCTTTTGCGAATTTCGGTTTTTTTGCTTCGTTTACAAGGACTAGACGCCCAGACAAACCCCGCTTCTCCGTATCTACAATTCCATTTAAACACATTTTGGACAAATAAGGCAAATTTATGGAATATAATTTTGTCTTATTTTTCTATTTATTTGAAAGTAAAGGACAATATAGGCCTTTGCTTTTAGATTTTAGCCGCCAATCCTGCCACATTGAGGCAGAATTGTGGCAAAACTTATTGATCTATCCTTCCCTGCGTGCCTATGACAGCCCAGCGATTGTTGCTGTATGTGATGGACGTGACCTGGCCCAGACCGGGCAGCGTCGCGCCGACTTCCACACTCTTCATGTCACGCTCGCCTGGGCGGGAAACCCATGCGCGTCCGGGCTGCGCCGCGCGCAGTTCCCAACGACCGGACGCTTTCGCGGGGGCGGCGGACGCGGTCTGCTGCACCTTTGGTTCCGCTTTCGGCTTCGCCGCTTTTTTCGGTGCGGGCTTTGACTTTACCGGCGCTGGTTCGTCGATGTCAGCATCGTCTTCTTCCACTTTCTGCGTGGTTTTCGGCACTACGGGTGCGGGACGCTCTTTCAGCGCGGCGATTTCCTTTTTCAGGGCTTCCACCGTCTGCGCCAGTTGCGGGTCCTGCGCGGGTTTCGTATCGCGCGGCGCCGTCACTTGTGTTTCGACCTGCTCCATACGTTTCAACAGCGTGTCGATCTTGCTTTCCAGGGTTTCGACCGCTTTGCGGTTCTGTTCGATTTCCGCATTGCTTGCATCGGCCAGCTGCTTCACAGATTGAACGGAAGCGGCGACTTCGGCCACTTTCTCTGCCGTCTGCGGGGATTCAGTCACGACAGGCGCAGCGGGTGCAGGCGCGACAACGGGCGCGGCTTGTTCAGGGGTCTGCTGAGGTACGGGCTGAGGGGCAGGCTCCACAGGTGCCGGAAGCGCTGCGACCTCCGCAGGCTTCGGCGCTTCAATCACAGGGGCCGTCTCAGGTGCGACTGGCGCTGCGACCACTTCTTCCTGCTGTCCCGACATTTTTTCCTGACGGTTTGCCATCGCTTTCAGAAGAATGTCTTCCGCGGATTGCGGTTTGGCTTCCGTTACTTCCGTCTGGACTGCGGGAGGAACCTCCTCAGGACCGCGCGGTGCGGCATCGGCCGGCATCGGCGTAAGCGGCTCCTCCGCATCGGCCATTTCCGCCGGAGAGATCGGCGACGGCATCGGCGGGTTCGCGGCATCGGGATTGTTCAGGAAGCCTTCTTCCTGCGTGCGCTGCTCCTGGGCTGCAAGTTCTTCGGGCGTCGGCTGCTCCGCCTTTTCCCCGAACAGCGTGCCGTCCATGACGCCGCTGATATCGAGGATGGACTGGAAAATGCCTTTTTGACCGGCGGCCTGTTCGGCCGACTTGTTCATGATCGTCATGGCCATGACGCCGCCGCCCACAACGATGGCGCCGATAATGACGATGGTGTTGAAGCTCAGGCCTTTTTTCTCCGTACGGTAGAGGCTTTCATCCGCCTGTGCATCGCCCTCGCCGCTCCAGTCTTCGGCGGCGTATTCGTCTTCATTATAATCGATGTCTTCGGCGTTGTATTCCTCGAGCCCCTCGTCTTCCAGAGCGGTCTCATCGAATTCTCCCTCGAGATATGCGTCATCAAACGCATCATCTTCAAAGTCGTTGCCGTTACCGTTGTTGTTGTTGCTCATATTCTCTTCTAACGCGTGCTTTTAAATTAACGTGATGAAACATCCGAAACAGGGCTTACGAACAAGATGCCCAGAGGCGTTCCGCTTGCAACGCGGAGCATCGGTCTCGTTCTGTCGGCCTCTTCATCCAGAATGTCTGACAATTCCTGACCCGCTTCGGCAATACCGGAGGCGACTTCCTGCCTGTTGTCCTTGTCCGATGTGGACTGCGATACCGTGTTGCCGTCGATGAAGATCGTCGTGCTTCCGGATTCGGATACGGCTTCCGTCAGACCTTCGACGAAGGCTGCGGCGGCCGGCAAAACAACGCGGCGGAAATAGCGGCGGTCGATTTCGGTGATAAGACCGGGCATCGTCGTGCCTGGATCAACGGCCACGGCCTGAACCGGATAGTTGATACCGTCGATCACAACCATGTTAAAGCTGAGAACCAGATATTCTTCCGTCGACTGGAAGCTGCCGATCACACGGCCGCCGCGCAGGGGGCCGGAAACAATCTGCGCCATGACAGGACCAGGGGCATCTGTGTTCGCCTCGATCATCAGCTGCGCGTATTCAATCGTACCGGCAGGGATCAGGATGTTTTCAACCTGAAGATCGCTGTTCGTCTGCATTCCGCCCATAGCGGCAAGCTGCTGCTGTTGCTGCTGGTATTGCTGGAACTTCTTGTTCTCAAGCTCTTCCAGGAAGTTGTTCGGCGTAATGCGCTTATAGTTCGGCTTTGGAATCTGCTGGTTCTGCAAAACGGCCTGCATCTGCGAGACCATGGATTGGGACAGGGCGTTGACGGCCGGTGTCTTGGTGTCGACCGGCGGCGCCTGGGGCTGTGCCGGCTCCTGCGTCTGGGCGAGCATTTCCTGCTGGCGCACACGTTCTTCCTGCATACGTCTCCAACGCTCCAGCGGATCTTCGTCGCCGTTCTCTTCCATCGGGATCGGCAGAACGCCTTTCGATGTGTCGGTCGGGATCGGCATGGCCGAGCCGCCCGTACGCGTCGCATCCTCGACATTGTCTATGTTCACGTCTTCGATCGACTGGCGCATCGTTTCCGAAATCTGCGAAGATCCCGGCGCTTCGTTCACATCCTGCGGTCCCGACAATTGTGAAACCGGAAGCTGGTCATCGCTGCCGCCGAACAGGATCACACCGCCGACGATGACGGCAAACGCCGCAAGAATGACCCCGATCTTGACCATCGGGTTATTGCGCCAGACATCGCCCAGCGTACCTTTCTTGCTGAAATCGTCGAAACCGGTGTCGTCGAAATTATCGACATCGAGATCGTTATCGAGGTCGTCATTGTTACTCATCGAGCAAGTCCTCTTTTTCCTTCAGTGTAGCGCGTACGAATTGCCCGCCGTCGGAGAGCAAAACCACAGGCGCGCTACCAAGCGCGTAAACATTCATACCGTCGGCGGAGGAGATCGAGCTCTGCCATGCCGGAGACAGCAGGGTCAGAGGCGTTCTCACATAGGTTTTCCCGCCGGAAGAGTAAGCGGTCGTGCGGCCATCGACGCCGACAACCTGCAATTTCGACATGCCGCCCGGCATCACGCCATCAAGAATGGAGGTGAGTTCAGGGTCACCGGCAACGAGCGATTTCCCGCCCTCCATCAGCGGCGCGGAGGCGAACGGGCCATATTCAGGAATACGCGCATCGACGCGGTACTGAACGACATCGCGTCCGGTTTCCAGCGTCATGGTCAGCGGCGTTTTCAGGGTCAGCATGCGGATCACGATGTTGCCGCGGGCAAAATGGCTCATCGGCGTGATGCGGATGATGTGGCCGCCTTCTTCCGGCTCCACAATTTCAAAATCGCCCGCCCATGTCACATCCATGACAGGCCATGGCGCGCCCGTGGCGTCGAGAATGTTCAGCGTCGTGACATTTCCGACAGCCGTTTTGATGACCGGCGGCATCGCGCCCGGGTCCAGCGAGATGTTCTGGACACTGACTTCCGGTTTCGGGTTGCTGAAGGTCGGCGACTGAACGGCGCGCTGCGTTTTGTCGTATTGCTTCAAAAGTGTTTCAATCTGGTCCGGCTGAAGCGGGAACATTCCCGTGATGGCGGCATCGAACGCTTCGGAGCGGATTTCTTCCTGTAGCTCCTCCGGCGATTTTCCTTCGATCACGGAGCCGTCGACAGCAACCGTCGTGCGTTTCGCGGCGGCGTTGCCGAAGCCTTCGGTCTGCAGTGTTACCATTGTTGTGTTGTCGACCTGCGGCAGTGCGTCGCCGGAGGGCATGACAGGCTCTTCTTCAGCGGCGTAGCGATCCAGAACGCTCGTTGGTGCGGGCGGGGCCGATTGTTCGGCGGCCAGCGCCGCATCCTCGACAGAGTTGCCCGTCATGGCGGTCGGAGAAACGGCGCCGGACGGCTGCCCTTCGGTCGAAGCGCCCTTGCCCATGGCCGTTGCGGGTACGAGTTTGCGTTGCGCGGGCTGCGCCGGAATTTCATTGGCGGCAGGCTGTGTCGCGCCTTCGGAGTTTTGCGATGCCGTTTCCGCGGCGGGAGCATTCGTTTGCGCGGATGTCTGGGGTGCCTCGGCAGGAGCGCCGCCGCCCAGGACGTTGTCCGCCGGAAAGGCGGGCGGAATCTGCTGCTGCGCGAAGTTATCCGGCAGTTGCTGGCCGCCCGTCTGTTCCTGCGCCTGCGCGGCAGGAACCGCGAGAAGGCACAATAACGCCGAAACCGCCACACCCTTACACAGAGCGGCGGCTTTACGGGAAAGCGGATAGGCGGTGCGTGTCATGACCCTTGTCACCCAGTACAAATCAATTTCCAAAAAACCGACGGGGCAGAATAACGGGCATTTTCCCGAAAGTCACCCCGGCGGTCATAAACTTTATTCATCATCCCGGAACCGCGATCCACTGCGCGATACCGACCCCGTTCGGACTTTCCAGGCGCGGAACACGGACGATCACAAGCGTGATCAGCCAGTTGTCCGAACGGCTCTTGGAACCGGAGACATACGTCAGGACCATCGGGATCTGGACGACCCACTGATATTGCCCGCCGACAACACCTTCGGACGTCAGGACAGGCGCGCCGCGCGGCACGGCCGTCAATTCCTGCGTGTTCTCGACGATCGATTCAATGATCCGCGACTGCTGGAGGGCGGCGGAGAAGCTTTCCCATCCTGCGCGGGTAAAGTGGCGCGAGGATTGCTGCAGGTTGCGGCGGTAGTTGCTGAAGGAGAACGACATCGTCTCCGACGCGGACTGCGCAACCCAGGACAGCAAGGCCGGTGTGGAGAGGTTCGGCTGCGTCAGCGGCACCATCGGGATCAGGCGGCCGTCTTCGGTCGTCGCGAAATAGCGGTTTT
>QFNK01000379.1 GCA_003240795.1 Micavibrio aeruginosavorus
ACGCTGCATACGCGTGGCGGCAAGGCTTCCCGCCAGAACAAGCATGCCCGTTACCACGGCAACCAAAGCCGTCGCGCGGACAGCGTTCGCCATGTTGCCGAGTATTTCGCTCGCCGCACCGACGGCGTCGGACAGGCGGATCATGGAAATATTCGGGAAGGCCGCGCCGATATTGCGCTGGATCACCGTTTCCTGTGCCGGGTCGGCGACCACCGTCGCCAGCCAGCTGTGCGGCGCGCCTTCCAGCGTTCCCGGTGCGAAGGTGATGGCAAAATTCACGGTAAAGTTCATCCAGTTCACGGTGCGGGTGTTCGCGATCTTTGCCGTGATGTCGCGGCCGAGGATGTTGATGGTAATTTCATCTCCCACGCCGACACCGAAGCCGCGGACGACATCCTCCACGACGGATATCAAAGGCGGCCCCGCATAGTCGGCGGGCCACCATTCACCGGATGTTATTTCGGAATGTGCGGGCAGATCGGCCGTATAGGTGAATCCGCGGTCATTCTGGAGCAGCCAGCGTTCGGAATTGTCCTTCAAAGCCTGTTCCGCCGGAACGCCGTTTACACTGACGATGCGGCCGCGCAAATTGGGAGAGAGGATAATTGTGTTCGCGCTTTCCTGTTCGGAGAGAAGTTTTTGAAAGCCGTCTTTCTGATCGCCCTGAATATCCATGAAAAAGAAGGCCGGTGCATCTTTGGGCAGGTTCTGCGTGATGCCGTACCGCAAGTTCATTTCTATCAAAGTGACGCTGACCATCACCGTCAGTCCCAGTCCGAATGACACGAGCGTGTTGGCGGTCGCGTTTCCGGGGCGGTGAAGATTACGCAAAGCGAGACGCAATGCCGGCCTGTTCCGCACGGACAATTTTCCCGCAACCGCGGACACGAGGCGTCCCAGACCGTGGAACAGGAAAAGACATCCCGAAGCCCCGATCACGAACCAGAGTGCAAAGGAAAAATCCTCCGCCGTTCCAATGGCCAGCGCGATAAGCGCCGCCGCGAATATCAATGTCGCGATCTTGAATTTCGGCCGCGGCGTTCCGGTCAACGGCGTCATCACCGCGCGGAACAATTCCAGCGGCGACGTCCTGACCGCCTGTCCCAAGGGCCAGAGTGCGAAAACGGCAACCGTCAGAAAACCGAACAAAGCCGGAATGATAAATCCCTGCCATGTCAGCACAGGTTCAAGCGCGAACGGAAGAAAACCGGAGAGAACAGGCGCCGCGAAGTATGGTGCCAATGCACCTATCGCCGCCCCCGCAAACGTGCCGAGCGCCGCCATCAACACAATTTGCCAGACATATATTTTTTCAATCAAACCGGCGGGCGCGCCGAGGGTTTTGAAAATGGCGATTGTTTTCAGGCGCGTTTCAAGATGCGCGCGCACCCCGTTTCCGATCCCGATCCCGCCGATCAGCAATGCCGACAAGCCGACCAGCGTCAAAAACAGCATCAGCCTGTCCACGAAGCGTTTAATCTGCGGCGATGCGTTGTCCGCATCCGTCACCGTCCACGGCGCGTCCGGAAACGCGGCCTCCAGCGCGGCAACAGTTTCTTTTAAATCCGCACCTTCGGGGAGTTTTATACGGAGGTCGTGATAGATCATGCTGCCCGTGCGGAAAAGG
>QFNK01000380.1 GCA_003240795.1 Micavibrio aeruginosavorus
GAAAAGGTTTATTCGGAACAGCTTTTGGATCGTCAAAAGACGTTGTTCGAAGAGCTTCAGCACCGCGTTGCCAATAATCTTGGCTTTGTTTCCGGGCTTCTGGCTATTCAGGCGTCCAGGCTTTCCGAAAATTCGGAAGAGGCGGCCGCTTTGCATGATGCGCGTGTGCGCCTTGAAACCATGTCCCGCGTGCACAGGCGTCTTTATGATCCGATGAATACAAATATGTGCCTGAAGACATATTTTGAAGAATTGTGCGCCGATATCGCGATGGCGGCAGGACGGGAGAATGTTGAATTCCGCGTTGAAATCGCGCCGGTCAATCTTGAGATCGAAAAGCTGATGAACCTCTCCCTGATTGTGGTTGAGGTTGTGACTAACAGCCTGAAACATGCTTTCCCCGACGGGCGGGGAGGGGTTATCGAGATTTTCCTGACCAAAGCGGCAAATGCGAATGCGTGCCTGCTGGTTATCCGCGACAACGGCGTGGGTTTCCCCGAAGGGTTCGACCCGGCCGCGTCCAAAAGGCTGGGTTTCCGTATTCTCGGAGGGTTCATGCGCGCGCTTCAAGGCGAAATGACCCATGCCAATGACGGCGGCAGCGTTGTGCGGGTGTCCTTTCCTTCCTGATGCTCCGCCCTATGTAATGCCATAGTTATTTTCGGCATTATTCATGGAACCAGAGCGGCGATTTGAAAGTTACCATATAGGATTAATCTTTTTTAAACCTATGCTTGACAATAGGTCGTCCATCCTCCATAACCACTTCACGCGAAAGATTCGGGACGATGGTGACGGTTATAGAGCCGAAATTTAGATAACTCGATCAATTATTTACACCGCTTCCCCTCATAGGTGTGGGGGAATGCGGTTTTGTCTGTTTATACGCCGCTTGAGAAGGTCGAAGGAAAAATGAGCACAAAATCCTCCAAATCCAAGGCGATTGCCGATACCCCATTGAAAAAGAAGGCAAAACGTCTGGCTAAGCCGCCTGTACGTTCCGCTGACGACGTGAATTCGTTCACGGGTCGTAAGCGCGTACGCCGTTCTTTCGGGAAAATCCGCGAAGTCGCCCAGATGCCAAACCTGATTGAGGTTCAGCGCGAGTCCTATGAGCAGTTCCTGCAGATCGACGTTGATGCCGAAGTCCGTAAAATGCAGGGCCTGCACAAGGTCCTGACGGAAGTTTTCCCGATCAAGGATTTTGGCGACAAGGCCGAGATCGACTATGTTAAGTATGAGCTTGAAGAGCCGAAATACGACACGGACGAGTGCCAGCAGCGCGGCATGACTTTTGCCGCCCCTCTGCGCGTCACGATGCGCCTGTCCGTCTTCGATGTTGATGAAGATACGGGCCTTCGCTCCATCCGCGATATTAAAGAGCAGGATGTCTACATGGTGGACATGCCGCTGATGACAGACAACGGAACGTTCATCGTGAACGGTACGGAGCGTGTTATCGTATCCCAGATGCACCGTTCCCCGGGCGTGTTCTTTGATCACGACGGCGGTAAAACGCATGCGTCGGGTAAATACCTGTTCTCCGCCCGCGTTATTCCTTACCGCGGTTCCTGGCTGGACTTTGAATTCGATGCGAAAGACCTGATGTATGTCC
>QFNK01000381.1 GCA_003240795.1 Micavibrio aeruginosavorus
CAGAGATTGAACCCTCGAACCGTCTATTTCGATAAGGATCATGGCGCCGAAATCTATCTGCGCGCGATCGGCGGGAACTACACAACGGTCCGCCAGGGGATACCGACAGGCCTGAATCCCCTGCAATTGCCCGACACACCGGAAAACAGAGCCTTTGTGCGGGACTGGATCAGGCTCCTCGTGACGATCGATAACAACACGCCTGTTACTCCGCAGGATTCAGATATCATTGCCGACGCGGTAAATGCGAATTTTGAAGAACCGATCGAGCATCGCCGCCTTCGGATTTTCGCAGAACTCTTATCCGGCCACGAAATCAGTCACGGCGCGTCCTTGGCTGCAAGAATGGCAAAATGGCACAGTGCCGGCGAGCGGGCATGGCTGTTTGATAACGAGCGGGACACCCTCGCCCTCGATAACAAGATTATCGGGTTCGACCTGACCTCTATCCTCGATGATCCCATCAGCCGGACGCCATGGCTCATGTATGTTTTTCACCGCGTTCAGGAAATTCTGGACGGGCAAAAAGTCATTATTATGCTCGATGAAGGATGGAAGCTGCTCGATGATCCGGCCTTTGCCGCCCGCATCAAGGACTGGATGAAAACCATTCGTAAGCAGAACGGCATCATAGGATTTGCCACACAAGCCGTCAGGGATGCCCTGCGTAGCAGTGTCGGGGACGCGATTATCGAACAATCGCCAACGCAAATCTTCCTCCCTAATCCGCGGGCAGATGAAAACGATTATTGCAAGGGTTTTGGCGTTTCAAAGCACGAGCTGAAAATTATCCGCAAGCTCACACCGGAATCCCGCTGTTTCCTTCTGAAACATGGGACTGACTCCGTGATTGCCAAGCTGGACCTGACAGGGATGGATGATTTTATCGCCGTTCTGTCCGGGCGCACACAAACGGTTCAATTCATGCACGACTTGATAGGGGATTACGGGGTCGAACCGGAATACTGGCTCCCGAAGTTTATTGAAGGAAGGAACATACTATGAAGCATATCGCCATTTCCTACTTAGTAATTTCACTATTTATATATGTATCCCCTGCAGCCCACGCGCAGGGCATTCCAGTCTATGACGCCTCTGCCTTCGGCCAGATGGTCACGCAGCTGGATTCCATGACGAAGGACTATGCAAAGCAGCTGGAACAGCTCGATCAGGCCGTAAGACAGGCCGATGCCATCACCGGGCCGCGCAACATGGGATCTTTGAAAAATTCATCCCTTGAATCGGAATTGCGCCGCTACCTGCCAAACACATGGCAGCAAACGATGAACATGATGAACGCGCAAGGATTGGGAAGCGCAGGCCTTGGTACGCAAAGTATCTATGGCAATCTCACCGACACATTCAGACCCCTGCCCGGCTCTGAATTTCTGCCAAGTGATCCAACCGGCCCTATCGCACAGGCCGTGGACCGCCGGAATAATACGACCTACGCAGCCATGGCAGCATCCGAAGCGGCTTACAATAATATCTCTACACGGATCGAAACCTATGAAGACCTGCTGGAAGAGCTGAACAACACGACAGATCTGAAAGCCTCCGTCGATCTTCAAGCCCGTATTACAGCCGAAAACGGAATGATCCTGAA
>QFNK01000382.1 GCA_003240795.1 Micavibrio aeruginosavorus
AGCCGCCATGGAAGACGAGGTCGAGCGGGTTTGCGCCAAGGCCCTTTGTCTTCGCGACCAGCTCCTGCGAGTTTTTCAGGATGTCCGGGCGAAGTTTGACATTGCCCGGCGAGTAAACGCCGTGAACGTTGCCGAACGATGCTGCGGTGGAGAAATGGCCGATGGGCGCCAGTACTTCATAAGCGCGCAGAACGTCTTCCGGCTGTGTGTAGAGCTTTGCGTTGTCGATATCGTCGGAGCCGACGCCGTCTTCCTCGCCGCCTGTAACGCCGAGTTCGATCTCGATGCTCATGCCCAGCGGAACCATGCGTTTCAGAATGCGCGCGCACTCATGCAGGTTTTCTTCCAACGGCTCTTCGGAAAGATCGACCATATGGGAGGAGAAAAGCGGAAAGCCGCGTTTTTTAAAGAATTCCTCGCCGTAATCGATCATGGCATCGACCCATGGGAGGAGTTTCTTGTTCGCGTGGTCCGTATGCAGGATAACGCAGACACCGTAATGTTCGGCCAGCGCATGAACGTGCAGCGCGGCGGAAACGGCGCCCAGAACCTTTGCCTGGAAAGAATCCTTCATGCCTTTGCCGGCATAGAATTCGGCGCCGCCGTTGGACAGCTGGATAATCACATCCGCCTTGTTCTTTGCGGCGGATTCAAGAACCGCGTTGATTGTGTTCGTACCCGTCACATTGACGGCGGGCAGGGCGTAATTGCCTTCTTTGCAGGCCTTGATAAGCGTTTGGTAGTCATCGCCCCAGACAACGCCGGGCTTCAGCTTGGACATGGTGATTTCCTTTGAGAGATGAAAAAAACGGCGGCCTTCTTGACGAGGGCCGCCGGTGATTTTTGAATTAAGCGGCCTGGCTTTGCGCGCCGTAGCCGACAGCGTGCATTTTTGCCGCCGTGTCGAGCATACGGTTGGAGAAGCCCCACTCATTGTCGTACCACGTCATGATACGGACCAGCTTGCCGTCGATAACCTTCGTGCCTTCATAGGAGAAGATCGAGGAATGCGGGTTGTGGTTGAAGTCGCTGGAGACCAAAGGCTCGTCATAAGCAGCCAGAACGCCGTCCAGACGCCCGCCAAGACCTTTCTTGATCGCCGCATTGACTTCTTCCGCCGACGTTTCGCGGGACGCGATGAACTTCAGGTCGACGACGGAGACGTTCGGCGTAGGAACGCGGATAGCAACGCCGTCCAGCTTGCCTTTCAGCTCAGGCAGAACCTTGCCGATCGCTTTTGCGGCGCCCGTGGAGGACGGGATCATGTTCAGGGCCGCGGCGCGTGCGCGTTGCAGGTCCTTGTGCATCGTGTCCACCAGACGCTGGTCACCCGTGTAGGAGTGGATCGTCGTCATGAAGCCGCTTTCGATACCGATAGCCTCGTGAAGCACTTTGGCGACAGGTGCAAGGCAGTTCGTCGTGCAGGAGCCGTTGGAGACAACCGTGTGCTCGGCTTTCAGCTTGTCATCGTTGACGCCGAAAACGATCGTCGCGTCTTCATCCGTCGCAGGTGCGGAGATCAGGACTTTTTTCGCGCCGCCGACGAAGTGCTGGGACGCGCTTTCCTTGTCCGTGAAAATGCCAGTGCATTCAAGAACGATAT
>QFNK01000383.1 GCA_003240795.1 Micavibrio aeruginosavorus
AGATGTTCTATCCTCGAAAAATGGCGCGAGCGTCCGGGGACGCTGATTGCGTATGAGACGGGACCGCGGCTTGAAGAGTCGTTGAAGGACATCAAGAAAGTTCTGGGCGACCGGCCTATCGCGATTGCGCGGGAGCTGACCAAGCTTTTCGAGGAAGTGCGGCGCGGGCGTGTTTCGGTTTTGCTGGAACAGATCGCCGCCGACGGGCCGCCGAAGGGGGAGATCGTCCTCGTCATCGGGGAAAACAAGCAGGCGGAGGAAATACCCGCCGATACGATCGAGGGGCAGTTGAAAGAGGCCCTGAAAACATTGTCCGTGCGCGATGCGGCGGAAGTGGTGGCCGGCGCGACGGGCAAGCCGAAGAAGGCGATTTACATGCTTGCGCTGAAACTTTCCGGCAAGGCATGACCGTCGAACGCAAACGTCAAACACATGACCACGGCGTGCTGGCCGAAGGCGCGGCGGAGATTTTCCTTCGCGCCAAGGGGTACGAGATTCTTGAGCGGCGGTACAAAACGCCTGTCGGGGAAATCGACCTGATCGCGCGTCACAAGGAATTTCTCGTTTTTATCGAAGTCAAAGGGCGTCCCAGCATCGAGGAGGCGCTGTTTGCCCTTACACCCCGGATGCGCGGCCGCATCACGGACGCGGCGGGGCATTATATCGCAAGCCATCCGGAGTGCGCGGACAGTGCGATGCGGTTCGATGTCATGGCCGTGAAACTGCCGTTTTCGGTCCATCATCTTGAAAACGCATGGATGGGATAAGGCGCTTCGCACCTCTTGCCGAAGGGATCAAACCGTCCCATAATCCGTTTATGTTCAAAGAATCGGTATGAAGGAGAAAACGATGACATCGTTCGACAGACGCAAATTCATGATCGGCAGCGGCATCGCCGTAGGCGCGGCGGTTGCTTCCTCCCTTATCTCTATCCCGGGCGCGCAGGCGAAAACGCCGCTTTCCGGCAAACAGGCACCGGGTTTTTACCGCACAAAGGTCGGCAATATCGAGGTTACGGCTTTGTCTGACGGGGGTATGACGCTGGGCGACGAATTGATGCTCAATACCAATGCGAAAACGCTTTCTTCCGCGCGGGCCAAAAATTTCCTGCCCGATGCGCCGCAATTTCCGGCCTATGTGAACGCGTTTCTTGTGAATACGGGAGACAAGCTGACACTGATCGATACGGGCGCGCGCGGTTTTTCCGAGACGCTCGGGCGTCTGGAAGGGCAGCTCGAGGCGGCGGGAGTGAGGCTTTCCCGCGTTGACGAGATCATTCTGACGCACGTGCATCCCGACCATACCGGCGGGTTGGTGGATGAGCGCGGTCGCGCCGTGTTCGACAATGCGCGCGTGCGCGTGGCGCAGGACGAGCTGGCCTTCTGGCTCGACGCGCGGAACGAGGAACAGTTTCCGGAGCGCAAGCAGTTGTTCGATAGCGCGAACCGCAACCTCGGCCCTTATCTGGAGGATGATCGCGTCGAGAGCTTTATTTCCGGAACCGACCTCGGCACGGGGCTTTCGAGCATCGCGCTTCCCGGTCATACGCCGGGGCATACGGGTGTCCGCGTTTCCGATGGCAACGACCAACTTATTAT
>QFNK01000384.1 GCA_003240795.1 Micavibrio aeruginosavorus
CTCCATCCGGCCCAGAAGAATGATTTTTCCTTCCGAAAGGGCTGTTACATAGAAATCGCACGTGGCATTCGCGGTGCAGGCGGGGGAAACCTCCTGCCGGACGATCCATTCATCGACCCCGTCGCCGTTCAGGTCGATGGTGCCGATTTTATAGGGAATATCCTTGTCGAGCCCTTTGCCGTGAAGAAAGGCAATGACCTCCTGTTCGCGCGCGTTTGCCGCGGCGTCCCGGTAACGCGGTTCTTTGCCGCGCGTGTCGAGGCTGGCGTGGGCGGACGGGATGACGGCCAGAAGCGTAAGGAGGAGAAGGGCGGCGCGCTGAATCATGCAATCATTCTAACAGGCATTGATTGCGATGCGCAAAGAATGAAGGCGGTTTTGACACCGCCTTTTTGTTCTAGCCTTCGAGGTCGATGTCCAGGATGGACATGTTGAAATCATAGGACGTTTCACCGTCTTCCTCGTTTTTGTAGAGGATGCCGATAAACTCGCCGTTGATCAGGATTTCGAGGGAGTCGGAGGCCTGTGCGCGCGGGCGGACGCCGATGCCGGGGTTCGCGAATTTGCTGCGCATGTAGTCCTGAACCTTGATCATTTCATCGGGGGAAAATTTCATCTTGAGTATCCTCGTCTTGCGCGTGTTGAAGTCCAGACCCTATGCGGCGGAAGGCGATAAATCAAGGCCTTTAACGACGGCATCGTGACAGATTGCGGAAAGCTCTTTTCTGTCGTTGTAACAAAGCGCTGAAATAGGTTTTTGAAAAACGACTTTAACAACCGCTCCTTTGCCTTTGGCAAAGCTCCATAAATGCGGCAGAAGGGTCATATCGCCATGCCACGCATATTGATCGCGGATTTCATCGCTGTTCGCCGCCTGTCCATTCACGCTGAGAATATTCAGGGTGAAAGGCTGTATTCTGATATTTTGGTTTAAGAAAATCTGAAAAAAACTTGTTTTAAAAGGATAAATTTCTTTTCCAATGGAAGACGTTCCTTCCGGAAATACAATCAGGGGGAGGCCTTCGCAAAGCCTTTCCCGGATCGCATCCGTTTCCTTGGCGGCATGGTTGGAATTGCGGCTGATAAAGGCCGTGCGCTGCATTTTCGCCATCAGGCCGAAAAAGGGCCAGCTCTCCACATCCTTCTTGGCGACGAACGATCCGGTCAGAATGCTGCCGAGGCCTACGATATCAAGGTATGAAAGATGATTGCCCGCATAAACGATGCTGGAACCGGTCTCGATCTCGCCTTCGGTAAGGACTTTAAGTCCGAACAGCCGGCACAAAAACGCGTAATAAATCCGGGGGTAGACGAGGCAGGCGGGCCCCTTGGTAAATATCAGCGTGGTGGATTGGATGACGATTGTCACCATAGCCGTGAGCAAAAAGACCGTCAGGCGGAAAGCGGCCAGAAGACTGCGCATGCCTCAACCCGCGTTTTTTGCGCCCGGCATACGGTCTGCAAATTCGTTGTCTAGGACGATGCCGTTATTCGTGACGCGCTGGTAATGCTTGAAATATTTTTCGGTAATCAGGTGTGTCGGCATGACGATGCAGACATCCGTCGTGTTGAACTGGTGGTCGATGAC
>QFNK01000385.1 GCA_003240795.1 Micavibrio aeruginosavorus
GATTCAGGCCATTGCGAACGACCTATCCATTCCGGTTTTCTTCAAGGCGCACAAGCCGGAACAAATCAAAGGCGAAATCTCATCCCTCTATGGCGGCAGCGTTTATGCTGTGCTGGGCCGCGATATGCGGGACATCGCCTATTTTGTGGAAAGCTATGGTTGGTCGCCATATACAGGCGGCAAGAAGGTCCGCGCATGGACGGATGATTACGCCAACATCCTCTCCAGCATGACGTTCGACCGTTAGGCCTTCATCATCGCCGTCATGGTTTTGTCTTCAATCTCGACAACCCAGAGATCGGGATCACGGCCGGTAGCGCGGCGAATATACTCATCGGCATCCCGTTCTTCGACCATATCCGCATCGAGCGCGTTTATCCATACGAGCTTGCCCTTGATATCCCGTTGTTGCAGGAGGAGTTTGCAACGCCCCGCCATATCGGCGATTTTCTGAATAACCATGCCGCCCGTCTTGTCACCGCGCACCGCAACGTAAATACCATGACCGTCCGCCATCAGGCGGCGCATCTCCGCCTCCACCCACAAATAGGTCGGAAGGCGCGTATCGTCGGAAAAAGACATGCTAATTCGCGTTGCGGCCGGATTGCTCAAAAATCCAGCATTGAACGACATCCTGCGCCGCAGGGCCAGGCGAGGGATTGTGATATTTGTAAACCTTGGCGGCGATTTTCATCGCCTCGCACTCGCCCACGCCGTGCTTGCACAGCGTACAGTAAGCGTTAAGCACGATGTCCTTGCATTTCGCGACCTCTGGATCGGCAAAAATTTTCAAGAGGCAGCCGCAGCCGGTTTCCTTGTTGCACATGGATAAATCCTTAAATCCCTATGCGTTGCCGGATTTATTTAGTCTGCGGCCGTAAAGTTCAAGCCTGTGGTCGATGAGTTCGTATCCCATCTCGCGGGCGATACGCTCCTTCAATTCTTCGAGGGCGGCGTTCTGGAATTCAATGACTTCCCCCGTTTCAAGGTCGATCAGGTGATGGTGATGCTCCATGTTGGTTTCATAGCGGGAGAAGCTCTCGTTGAATTCATGGCGCGTGACGAGATCGAGTTCATCAAGCATGTTCAGCGTGCGGTAAACGGTCGCGATGCTGATGGATGAATCGATCGCCTTGGCGCGTTCGTACACGACCTCCACAGATGGGTGATCCATGGCTTCATCCAGAACTTTCAGGATTGTTTTACGCGGGCCCGTCATTTTCAAGCCGGCATTGATACAGCGCTGTTCCAGATCGTTCATCGGGACATCCTCCATAGCGTTTCGTCCTTGTTCCGCGCCCTTTGCGGAACAAAACGGATACTACTCTGCGGACTGTATGATGTCCATGGCGGGTTTTGCCAGGTTTTCCTGCTGTTTATGACGAATGCGTTCTTTTGTAAAACGCACGGTGACGATCGTTCCCTGTCCGCTGTCGGAGTGGAGGTCGAGCGTTCCGCCGTGAAGCTCCGCCATCGCCTTGCTGAGCGGCAGGCCGAGACCGGTTCCCTGCTGCGTGTTCGCGCGCGTGGGATCATGAATCTGGCCGAACGGCTCCATGGCTTCACGGATGC
>QFNK01000386.1 GCA_003240795.1 Micavibrio aeruginosavorus
AGCCCTGACATACAGCGAACACCCCGATCCCATGTTTGCCGCCGTTATCGGCGGCGCTGCGGGCTGCGCTGTCCATGCGGGCTATGACGAGTGGAGCAAAAAGCTGGCCCGGCGCATAGCGTGTTTCTACAGACTGGATAAGCCCCACTAGGCCGCCGCCCGTTCAGGCACCAGACCCCGGATAATTGCCATGATCTCGTCCGCGGTATAGGCGGAATAGTCGGTATTATCCAAAGACCTGTCCGGCGACAATTTCCAGTAGATCGTTTTCATACCCGCCGCCTGTCCGGCGGCGACACCCGTCGGACTGTCTTCAACGACGAGGCATTCTGACGGGCGGATGGAAAGCCCCTCCATCTCGTTCACCTGACGCAGGGCGTCGAGATAGGCATCCCCCGACGGTTTGGGGTCAAGGCCCCTGCGGACCATATAGTCGAGATCAACCACCGCCTTCAGCTTGTCACGGATGCCCGCGCGCGCGAGGTTAAGATTGACCAGCGCCTCCAGACCGTTGGAAACAGCAGCCTGATGAATGCCGTGTTTTTCGAGATAAGTGAACGCCTCTGCAAAACCGTCCCGCACCTCTATCGTATGGAGCTGCGCCTCGTAATAAGATTGACAGGCATCCACGAATTGCTCCAGCGTACCGGGCATGCCGATCCCCTGCATGATTTCATAAGCCCTGCGGTCGCCAAGCCCGTGGAAGGACGCCTTCGTTTCAGGTGACATGACAATGCCGTGAAGCATAGCCACATGCTCCATCTTAGAGTCATGAACGGGTTCGCTCATGACCATCGTTCCGTCAATGTCCCAGAATACGGCCTTGATCATATTATTACTCATCAGTGATGCGCGTGGCCGCCGTTATGGGGAGCCGCATGCGAGGGTTTCTTTGTCGCCGCCTTAGTATCATGATGTCCCCCATGTCCGCCATGATTCATCCCCTCCATACCGTGGATCATGGAAGCATCGATCTTCACATCGTCAGGGTTACCCGGATAGCGGGCAATAACGTCCTTCATGAAATCAATTTCCTGCTTCTGGTCGGTCAGGATATCAACGCACAAAAGGCGCAGATATTTATTCGTAGCCGCAGGGTTGGCGAGATAATCCTTCGCCATATCCAGAGCTCCCTGATGATGCACAATCATCGCCTTGGCAAATTGCACGTCACGTTTTGAAACATCCCTGTTGCCAACAAAGAGCAGACCCGGCATGGGGGCGCGGACAAAGCGCTGTTTCTGCGCCAGCCCCTGCTCCGCGATCTGACGGCGTTCACGCTCGCCATGGATTGGCTTGCCGACGAGTTCATCGACCCTGTCCAGCATACCTATTTCAAACGCCTGATTGTGAATGATGCCTTTGGCAAGTTGGAGGAGCTGCGTATTCGCCGCACTCTTGTCTTTCAGATATTCATCGGACATCGTCAGCGCGCCGGCATGATGCGGCCGCATCCCCTTGATGAAATCAAGATCGGCCTGACGCTCCGCCGCTCCCTGGGTTGCATACCAAGGTGTCGTCACTGCCGGTTTTCCGGGATCGTAATTCGG
>QFNK01000387.1 GCA_003240795.1 Micavibrio aeruginosavorus
AATGCGCGCAATGGCCGCGACGACGCCTTCGATATCGGTGACATCGATCACTTTCTTACGCTTGTCTTCGGGCAGCAGCATCTGCGCCGCACCTGTTTCGTCGATAATGTCGATCGCCTTGTCGGGCAGTTTGCGGTCGCCGATATATTTCGCCGACAGTTCAACAGCCGCCTTGATCGCCTCATCCGTGTAGGTCACGCCGTGATGTTCCTGATATTGCGGACGGAGGCCTTTGAGGATCTCGATCGTCTCGTCAATCGTCGGCTCATACACATCGATCTTCTGGAAGCGGCGGACGAGCGCGCGGTCTTTTTCGAAGTGGTTTCTGTATTCCTTGTATGTCGTAGAACCGATGCAGCGCAGCGCGCCGCTCGACAGTGACGGTTTCAGAAGGTTGGACGCGTCCATCGCACCGCCGCTGGTCGCGCCTGCGCCGATGATGGTATGGATTTCATCGATGAACAGAACCGCGCCGTCGATTTTTTCAAGCTCGGCCAGAACCTGTTTCAGGCGCTCTTCAAAATCGCCGCGGTAACGGGTTCCGGCGAGCAGGGAGCCCATGTCGAGGGAGTAAATCACAGAGTCCTTCAAAACGTCCGGCACTTCGCCTTCGACGATTTTCTTGGCGAGACCTTCGGCAATCGCTGTTTTGCCGACGCCCGGATCACCGACATAGAGCGGGTTGTTCTTGCTGCGGCGGCAGAGGATCTGGATCGTGCGGTCCACTTCCTTCTGGCGGCCGATCAGCGGATCGATCTTGCCGGTCTTGGCCTTCTCGTTCAGGTTTTTGCAATAGGCCTTCAGCGCTTCCGTGCCTGTTTTGGCACCTTGCGCGGCGGGGTCTTCATCCGCGCCGCGCGGCGATTTTGCCGCGTCGCTTTGGCCCGGAACTTTCGCGATGCCGTGGCTGATGTAATTGACGGCATCAAAGCGCGTCATGTCCTGTTCCTGAAGGAAGTAGACCGCATGGCTTTCCCGTTCGGAGAAAAGCGCGACAAGGACGTTTGCCCCCGTCACTTCCTCCCGTCCGGAAGATTGCACATGGATCGCCGCACGTTGCAGGACACGCTGGAACGCCGTTGTCGGCTTGGCTTCCTCGCCCTCGGCGTTGATCAGGTAGGCAAGTTCGTTGTCCAGATATTGTTCAAGCTGTTCACGCAGATCGGAGAGCGAAATGCCGCAGGAGCGGAGAACCGCCATCGCATCCTGATCTTCCATCAGGGCCAGGAGCAAGTGCTCCAGCGTCGCATATTCGTGGCTGCGCTGGTTCGCGGCGGCAAGGGCACGGTGAAGTGTCTGTTCCAGATTTCTTGAGAGCATATTCTATTACTCCTTTTCCATCGTGCATTGAAGCGGCTGTTCGTTCGCCCTCGCAAAGTCCATGACCTGCGCGACTTTCGTTTCGGCCACCTCGTAGGTGAAGATTCCGCAAACCCCGACGCCGCGACGGTGGACGTGCAGCATGATGTCAGTTGCTTCCTGTCTATTCTTGTTGAAAAACCTTTCAAGAATATGAACGACGAACTCCATCGGCGTGTAATCATCGTT
>QFNK01000388.1 GCA_003240795.1 Micavibrio aeruginosavorus
CGAGCTGAAATACGATGCCGGCCAACCGGTTATCCGCGAGCTGAAACGCATTTCCAAGCCTGGCCGCCGTATCTACGCGCAGATCAAAGGTCTGCCGCAGTTCTACAACGGCCTCGGCATTAAAATTCTGTCCACCCCGCAAGGCGTCATGTCCGACCACAAGGCGAAAGCCGCGAATGTCGGCGGTGAAGTCCTCTGCCAGGTGTTCTAAGAGAAGGAAGGCAAGATATGTCCCGTATTGGTAAAAACCCGGTTGCTGTTCCCGAAGGCGTTAACGTCTCGGTAGAAGGCCAGACCGTAAAAGCAAAAGGTCCTAAGGGCGAATTGCAAGTTATCGTTCACGATGACGTTTCCGTGAAAATGGAAGATGGCAAGGTTCGTCTGGAGCAACGTGCAAACAGCCTTCGCGCCAAAAAACTCTGGCCGACGATGCGTACGCTTGTCAGAAACATCGTTGTCGGTGTTAAAGACGGCTACAGCGAGAAACTGGAAATCCAGGGCGTTGGTTACCGTTGCGCTATGCAAGGCAACACTCTGGTTCTTCAGCTCGGCTTCTCCCATGAAGTTCGTTACGATGTTCCAGAAGGCATCAAGATCACGGTCGCAGACCAGACGAAAATCCAGATCGAAGGCATTGATAAACAAGCCGTTGGTCAGGCCGCAGCAAAAATCCGCTCCTTCAAGCGCCCAGAACCATACAAGGGCAAAGGCATTCGCTACGCTGGCGAATATGTCTTCATGAAGGAAGGCAAGAAGAAGTAAGGAATTAAGGTCATGACACAGAAAAGACTTAACAGTTCCACACGCCGTAAATTCGGCACGCGCAAGAAACTGCGCAATGTGAACATCAACCAGAACCCTAACCGCGAGATCCGCCCGCGTTTGTCCGTGCACCGCACGAACAAAGCGATCTATGCGCAGATCATCGATGATGTGAAGGGCGTTACGCTCGCTGCCGCTTCCAGCTCCGACAAGGATGCTGCGCTGAAAAACGGCGGCAACATCGAAGCTGCCGCTAAAGTCGGCAAGCTGATTGCCGAGCGTGCGAAAAAAGCAGGCGTCGAAAAGGTCCAGTTTGACCGCGGTTCCTTCCTGTACCATGGCCGCGTCAAGGCGCTGGCCGAAGGTGCACGTGAAGGCGGACTTGAATTCTAAGGAGCACATAGATAATGGCAAAACAAGAAAACAGACAACCGCGCGAGAAAGAAGAGTCCGAGTTCATCGAGAAACTCGTGGCCGTCAACCGCGTTGCCAAAGTTGTTAAAGGCGGACGCCGTTTCGGTTTCGCAGCCCTGGTTGTTATCGGTGATGGCCGCGGCCGCGTCGGTACGGGCCACTCCAAAGCCAAGGAAGTTCCGGATGCCATCAAAAAGGCGACGGACCAGGCGAAACGCAACATGATCCGCGTTCCGCTCCGTGATGGCCGCACACTGCACCACGACCTGAAAGGTCACTTCGGTGCGGGCCGCGTCGTCATGCGTACGGCCCCTACGGGTACGGGTATCATCGCCGGCGGTCCGATGCGCGCT
>QFNK01000389.1 GCA_003240795.1 Micavibrio aeruginosavorus
CGCCTCGACAATATCGTTGATGGTAACAAGGCCGTCGATACCGCCATGTTCGTCCACGACGAGAGCCATGTGTTTCTTTTCCTGACGCATCGTCACGAACAGCTCCATAACAGGCAGCCTTGGAGATACGATGGTCGCATCGCGCATAAGCGTCGAAAGCTCACAGTCGCGCTGTTCCAGAAAACAGGCCAGCACGTCTTTGATGTGGAGAATGCCGACAACATTGTCCAGCTGTCCTTTGTAAACAGGGAAACGGCTGAACTGGTCTTCCTTGAAAACATCACGAAGCGCTTCGAGCCCAGAGCCTATTTCAATCGCGACGATATCGGCGCGGGGAACCATGACATCCGACACGCGCAGGTCGTGCGTCTTCAGGATATTGGTGATAAGTGTTTTCTGGCTGTCCGCGGAGGCGGTGCCCAGTTCGGTCTCGTTCAGCTCCTCGATAAATTCATCGATCGCTTCCTGAAGATTGTTTGAATTGCTGACGCGGCGGCGAAGTATGTCACGCACCCATGATACGGGACCTGACTTTCGCTCCATCTGCGATTTCTGGGAAGGGGGGGGAATTGGCGCCGTAGCGCCGCTACTGGGGTAGTCTTCGTCTGACATTGTTTTCAACATGATCCCGGCATTATGCCATAGAGAAGTTTTCCATGTAAGGGTTTTGAATATTTAGATTTTCTAATATTCTTATTTCGAGGCTTTCCATGACATTGGCCTCATCCTCTTCCACATGGTCGAAGCCCAGAAGATGAAGCAGCCCGTGCACCAGCATATGCGTGTAATGGTCCTTGAAAAACTTGTCCTGCTCTTTGGCTTCGCGGTCAATAGTCTGATATGAAAGGATAATATCGCCAACGGGGTAGGGGCCATCCTCCGGCACGGGGCTGTCCGCGTCAAGCTGGGCAAAGCTAAGGACATTTGTCGGCTTGTCCTTGCCCCTGTACTCACGGTTCAGCACCTGAAGCAGGTCGTCATTGGCCAGAACGACGGAAACCTCAATCGATCGGCCCTCTATTTCCTCCGGCAGGGGCGCCATGCGGAGCGCCTGAAGAATCGCCGTGCGCGCGACGTCTTCCAGATCAAGGTGCGAGGCATGCCAGTCAGGCTCCTGCACGGCAACGTCGATCTCGTGATCGTCGGATGGCGCGATGGATAGGTTACTGTTTTCGTTCATGGTCGTCGTAAGCCGAGATGATTTTTCCGACAAGCTTGTGACGCACCACATCGCTTTTGTCAAAATGAATGAAGGCGACTTCCGGAATGTCTTTCAGGATATGGATCGCTTCCTTCAGGCCGGACGGTGTGTGGTTTGGCAAATCCGTCTGCGTCGGATCGCCCGTGATGACCATGCGCGTCCCTTGCCCCATACGGGTCAGGAACATTTTCATCTGCATGGCCGTCGTGTTCTGCGCCTCGTCAAGGATAACGAACGCGTTTTTCAGCGTACGGCCGCGCATGAAGGCAAGGGGGGCGATTTCGATATCGCCGCTCGTCGTCTTCTTTTGCAGCATGTCGCCC
>QFNK01000390.1 GCA_003240795.1 Micavibrio aeruginosavorus
AACCTTGGAAAGTATAACTTCTCCGACGTCGCGTCCTACCGTTTCCAGCAGAAACCGATCCGCATCCTTGCGGCGTTCGGGTCGCTTTCAACCGTGATCCTTTACCTGATCGCGCAGATGGTCGGAGCGGGGAAGCTGATCGAAATCCTGTTCGGTCTGCCATACACATCCGCCGTCATGATTATCGGCGTGCTGATGGTCGCTTACGTGACCTTCGGCGGGATGATCGCAACGACATGGGTGCAGTTGATTAAGGCCGTGCTGCTGCTCGGCGGGGCGACGATCATGGCGTTCCTCGTGCTGTATCATTACGGGTTCAGTCCCGAGGCGTTGTTCTCCGATGCCGTCGGCAAGCATGCCAAGGCGCAGGCGATCATGGAGCCGGGGGCGCAGGTCAGTGATCCTGTCTCCGCCATCTCGCTCGGCCTTGCGCTGATGTTCGGGACGGCGGGTCTGCCCCACATCCTGATGCGGTTCTTCACGGTGAAGAACGCGAAGGAGGCGAACAAGTCGGTTCTCTATGCCACGGGCTTTATCGGCTATTTCTACATCCTGACCTTTATCATCGGCTTCGGTGCTATCGTCTTCCTGACGAACAATCCGGCCTATGTTGACGAGACAGGCGTGTTGAAGGGCGGCGCGAACATGGCGGCGGTGCAACTGGCCGGCGCGGTGGGCGGTGACCTTCTGCTCGGCTTTATCTCGGCGGTTGCGTTCGCGACCATCCTTGCGGTGGTGTCGGGTCTGACACTGGCGGGAGCATCTGCGATATCGCACGACCTCTACGCGAACGTGTTTGCAAAAGGCAAAGTCGATGAGAAAAAGGAAATCCGCGTTTCCAAGATCGCGACGATCGGATTGGGAATTCTTGCCATCTATCTTGGCATTTTGTTCGAAAAACAGAATGTCGCGTTCATGGTGGGATTGGCCTTTGCAATCGCGGCCAGCGCGAACTTCCCGATCATCCTGCTGTCCATGTACTGGAAGAACATGACCACGCGCGGTGCGGTCATAGGCGGCGGTCTGGCGCTTGTGACGACTATCGTGCTCGTCATTCTCGGCAAGACGGTCTGGGTTGCTGTATTGGGCAACGAGGCACCGCTCTTCCCGTATGAATATCCGGCGATCTTCTCCATGCCGGTGGCGTTCCTCGGGATATGGTTCTTCTCCATCACCGACAAGTCGGAGCGTGCCGTCATCGACCGTGCCGCGTTCGACGCACAATTCGTGCGCGCCCAGACGGGCATCGGGGCGAGCGGGGCGGTATCCCACTGATAAAAAACAAACCCACGTAAAACCGGGGCTTCGGCTCCGGTTTTTCATTGGAACCAGCACGGGGGGCGGGCGTTGGCTATACAACCCCAACATGAAAGGAAATCGTTATGAAATCCATTCCAGACGATATTTTTACATCCCACCCAATCGGATCATCCCATCAGGAAAAAATCGCCATCGTGACGGCGGACGGGACGGAGGATCAGGAGTTCTTTTATCCTTATTACCGCTTCCTTGAAGAAGGATATC
>QFNK01000391.1 GCA_003240795.1 Micavibrio aeruginosavorus
CACGGCCGTCCTCCGCCCAAATCCCAAAATACGCAACTTTCCCGCGATGTGGCGCAGAAAAGTCCCTCATGGCCGGATCTCCGCATACCAACCATGATGCTCTTTCCGGCTCCCTGCTGTGCGTTTGATATTGCTCTGCAGATAAACCGTCTGCGCCGTATTGCCACATAAGGGACAGACGCGATCAGCCAGACGATCGATAGCGTCAACGACTTTCAGATGCCCGAATTCATCCAGCAATGAGGATACAGGTATGAGGCGTTCACGCCGGCAGCAGCAAATAGCTATATATCCCCTCTCAAATTCCTTCAGCTGCTCTTGGCCGATGTGAGGAGTGGAATTATATCTCTGGCTGGCCCTGTTGTTCCGCATGAGAACAAAATAGGAACACTTTTTAAGTAAAGTCTAGAAAAATGTGCTCTGAAACATTGACATAATTTTTATGCCGTGTATGAATATTTTCAATAACTGGAGTCCCTCCCATGAAAATCAATGAACCCCTGATGGATTTGCTTCTGACCCCCATCAAAAAGATGGAATTTAATCACAGAGTCAAACATACCTTCGGCAATGCAAATATAAAATATCTGGTACAGATCCTTGTCCCTACAGAACGAGGTTTGCGTTACATACCATCGATCGGCGAACAAAGCGCCAATCATATTAAAGAGATTATAGCAAAGACTGGATTTCCTATTGGCGCACTGGAGGAATTCAAAAAGGAACTCTGGGGCGCTAAAACCTACGAAGAGCTTCGGACGCTTATAGAGACTGATACAAGGATCCAGAAGGCCATCATTGATTCTCATCATGGCGATCTCCCTCCTCAGCATCATTGGATGTACAGTCTGTTCCCGGAGAACTTGCAGCTGTACCTTGGTGAAAACTTTAACAAGCTCGCATATATTGTTTTGAACGACCCAAAAATTCAGGAACAGGTCAGCGATCTTCTCAGAAATGCCGTTCTTAAAGAACTAGGATTGACGGAATCTATCGCCGCATAAGTTACGTTCCAATATCGAGTCTATAGAACCCTTCGGGCCAATTTATTTTATCTACAACCGCATAGGCTTTAGAACGGGCTTCTGCGATCGTCGGCGCATGAGCCACGATGTTCAGGACACGGCCACCATTGGCAACCAGCCTCTTTCCTTCCATTTGTGTAGCGGCATGAAAGATCTTTACATCGGGATCGGTTGCGCCAGCTTCCGAAAGGCCGGAAATAGCTGTCCCCTTTTTAGGGGATTCAGGATACCCATCAGCGGCCATCACAATGCAGACCGTTGATTTCTGATCCCACGATAGATCGAATTGCGATAGTTTCCCTTCGCGGGCGGCAATCAGGATCGGCAACAAATCCGTATCCATCCGCATCAACATGGCTTGGCACTCTGGATCACCGAAGCGCACATTATATTCGATCAGCTTTGGCCCACCGTCCGTCAGCATAATCCCTGCATATAAAATGCCCTTGAAAGGACTGCCGATCTTTTGCATCCCCTGAACCGTTGGCTCGATGATTTT
>QFNK01000392.1 GCA_003240795.1 Micavibrio aeruginosavorus
AATGACGAAGAGCCGCAGGTCATCGAAAAGTCGGACGGCTCCCTGATCGCCGATGCGCGTGTCGATATCGAGGATTTCGAGGAGAAATACGGAGAAGTTCTGACCGCAGAAGAGCGTGAAGACGTGGATACGCTTGCGGGTCTCGCCTTCCACCTTGCAGGCCGCATTCCAAAACGCGGAGAAAAAATCGAACATTCGTCCGGCATGGTTATCGAGGTGCTGGAGGCCAACTCCCGCCGGGTCAGCCGTCTGAGGCTTCGCAACCTTCCGCAGAGAGACGCCGACACCGGCGAATAAGCCAAGGATATCCAAGGATTCAGATGCATTCGCCTGGCGGATGCATTATGATCCGCCGCGCATGTTCGAAAAACCATTCATTCGTAAACTACTCTTTTGTCTTGCTTCCATCGCATCCGGATGGATCGCGGCCTTTGCCATGTCGCCGGCATCGTTCTGGCCTTGCCTGTTTGTCGGCCTGTCGGCGCTTTATTACCTCTACAGCCGCACGGAAAGGCCAATGCAGGCCTATGCCGCGGGCTTTCTATTCGGCATCGGATATTTCACAACCGGCTTGTGGTGGATCGGCAACGCCCTACTCGTGGAAGGGAACGAGTTCGCATGGGTGTGGCCGATATCGGTCATAGGCCTGCCGACGCTGCTCTCCCTCTTTACAGGACTATATCTTTCCATCGCCCGCATCATGACGCCGCCGGATACGGCCAAGGGGTTTCTTGCGTTCGCATTCTTCCTGACGCTTTCGGAATGGACGCGCGGCACGGCCTTTACCGGTTTTCCATGGAACCTGTACGGTTATGTTTGGGCGGAGCATCTTTCCATGGCGCAATCGTTTCATTATTTCGGCGCTTACGGGATGACGTTCGTGTCTGTCGCCTGGGCGGCCGCCGCGGGCTTTTTATATGTCTGGAACAAAGACCCGTTGCCGAAAATAATCTGCATCGGGGCCGTGGCCGCCACTATGGGCGCCATGTACCTCGTCGGTACGGCGCGGCTGGAGAACAATCCAACGACCTTCGACACGGCAAACGCCGTCGTCGTGGTTCAACCGAACATACCCCAGAACATGAAATGGGACCCGTCGGCGACACAGGCGAATTTTATAAAAACCGTACGTCTTTCCGAAGTGCCGGAATCCTCGTTCGGGGAGGACGTTCCGGAGAACATCTTTATCGTCTGGCCGGAGACCGCCATCTCTCCTGCCGTATCCGATATGCCGCAGAATGTCGAAACGCTGCGCCGTATGCTCGGCGGTTATAAAGTCTCGGACGCGCATCTGGTCACCGGCATTCTTCGCCGCAAGCCCGATATGGTTGAACGCGACGGCGTGATGGAAACGGCTTACGGCAACAGCGTCGCGCTGATCGACAAGAACCTTTCCAACATACGTTTCTACGACAAATATAATCTCGTCCCGTTTGGAGAGTTCATACCCTTCCAGAAATGG
>QFNK01000008.1 GCA_003240795.1 Micavibrio aeruginosavorus
TTACGAGCATGAATCTGTTGAAAAACTGATTGAACGGGCCGACTCCGCGCTCTACACGGCAAAGCATAACGGCCGCAATCAGGTTGCCGCCGCGCCGACACCGCACCAGCAGTCGCTTTCCCAGAAAATCTAATTGGGCTATAACGTCATCTGAAAGGATATTTCAGATGACGGAAAAGCTGTTTCTCGAGGACTCCTATTTACGCGTTTTCGACGCGGTGGTCACGGCCGCAGGCGAGCAGGGCGTACAATTCAACAAAACAATTTTCTATGCCACGTCCGGCGGACAGCCGGGCGATACGGGCGTTCTGCACATCGCGAACGAGAATATTCCCGTCGTCACAACGAAAAAGGGCGAAGCGCCGGAGGATGTCTGGCACGTCCTGCCCGAAGGTGTTTCCCTGAATGTCGGCGATACGGTGCGCGGTGAAATCGACTGGGACACGCGCCACAAATATATGCGGATGCATACGTGCCTTCATCTTCTCTGCTCTCAGGTGCAGGGCGATGTCACAGGCGGCTCCATCGGCGCGGACAAGGGGCGGCTCGATTTCAATATCGGTGCGGGCGCCGTCGATAAAGACGCGCTCAGCGAAACGCTGAACCGCCTGATCGCCGAAGATCATCCTGTCAGCTATGAATGGATCACGGATGCGGAACTGGCGGCCAATCCGCAACTGATCCGCACGATGTCGGTGAAACCGCCGTCGGGATCGGGAAAGGTCCGTCTTGTCCGTATCGGTTCCAAGGAAAATCCCGTGGACTTTCAACCTTGCGGCGGCACGCACGTAAAATCGACGGGTGAGATCGGGCGCGTGACGATTGCCAAGATCGAAAACAAAGGTGCGCAAAACCGCCGTATCACGATCCTGTTCGACGAGGCCTAATCGATCGCCTGCCAGTCAACTGTCTCGCGGCCGTTGGCTTTCAGATATTCGTTGGCCTTGATGAAATGTCCGTTGCCGAGGAAGCCGCGATGCGCGGACAGCGGCGACGGGTGCGGCGAGGTCAGGACGAGGTGTCGGCTACGGTCGATAAATGCGCCTTTCTTCTGCGCGTAAGATCCCCATAGCATGAAGACGACATGGTCATGGCGGTCGTTCACCGCACGGATGATCGCGTCCGTAAATTCCTCCCACCCTTTTTTCTGGTGCGATCCGGCGGCGGCATGCCGTACGGTCAATGTCGCATTGAGGAGCAGAACGCCCTGGCGCGCCCAGCCGGACAGATCGCCGTGGCGGGGCATCTTCTTTTCAAAACTCGCGTCCAGTTCCTTGTACATGTTCATCAGGCTGGGGGGGATTGCCACGCCGCGATGGACGGAGAAGGCGAGGCCGTTCGCCTGCCCTTCGCCGTGATAGGGATCCTGCCCGAGGATGACGACACGCACATTGCCGAACGATGTTTCGTTCATGCTGCGGAAAATATCCGCGCCTTTGGGATATACCGTCGCGCCAGTCTTCTTTTCTTCGTTCAGAAATTCTTTCAGGCGCAGCATATAGGGCTTGCCGAATTCTTCCTCCAGAATGTCGAGCCAGCTTTGCTCGAGCTTTACCGCGCGCTCCATCTTTACTCCGCCTTTTTGCTCCAGCTGCGCCACTGCGCCGCGCTTTGGTAATATCCGATCGCCTCGTTCAATATGTCCTGCGGTACATTGTCCTGACGGACATATTGGCCGGATGCATCGCGCTTGTAGAAATCGGCCTTGTTCACGGGGCTGAGGATTACAAGCCCCTTGTCGGTCATATAACCGAGCTGCTGATAATTCGAGATGAAAACGCGGCCCGGTTTTTCTTTCATGATATCGCGTCCGAAGAATTTGCTTTCGTACGAGACATTCATGAGACCGAGCACCGTCGGTACAACGTCGATCTGGCTCATCATCGTATCGACGATGCGAGGCTTTATGATGCCTGGCGCATAGACCCACATCGGGATGTGATATTTCGTCGGGTCAAGCTGGCTTTTGCCGGAGCTGCCCGCCGTGTGGTCGGCGACGATGACGAAGATCGTGTCCTTGAACCACGGTTTCTTCGCGGCCTCGCGCAGGAATTCATCAATGGCGAAGTCGGAATATTTTACCCCGCCGCGGCGGCCGCTTTTCGGCGGCAGGTCGATCTTTCCTTCCGGATAAGTGTACGGCCTGTGGTTTGATGTCGTCATGACCATGTCGAAGAAGGGCTTTCCTTCGGCATGCGCCTTGTCGTTTTCCTTCAGCACGCGGCGGAACAGGTCGTCATCCGCAACGCCCCAGATATTCGCGAAATTGATTTCTTCCTTGGACAGGTTGTTGCGGTCCACGACTTCATAGCCGTTCGCATCGAAGAATGCGTTCATGTTGTCGAAATAGCCGAAGCCGCCGTAGATGAATTTCGTGCTGTAGCCCTGTTTCCGCAGGACGTCGCCGATGGTGGCAAGGCCGCCATTGTCATGCCGGCGCACGATGGAATTGCCCGGGATCGGCGGGCTGGCCAGCGTCAGCGCCGCCAGTCCGTAAACGGTGCGCGTTCCCGTTGCGTATAGGTTTGAGAAGAACATCGATTTGTCGACAAGCTTGTCGAGGTTCGGGGTGATGTTCGTTGTGGAGCCGAAGCGCGTCAGGAAATTCGCGCCAAGACTCTCCACCGTGATGACAACGAGGTTATATTGTTTCTTGGCCGCACGGGCCTTGACGGTGTGGGACAGGGGGGATTCCGCCTGTGCGTTGCCGCCTGTTTTCGCGGCGATGAATTCGCGTATCTCCGCCTCGGGGCGCGTGATGTAGAAATCCTCGTATGTCAGTTCGTTGTGGCTGTAGGCGTTGAACAGTTCGTATACGCCGTTATGAGCAAGCTCGTTGATATAGCGGTTGTCGCTGACCGACGCCTGTTCGCTACGCCAGACGAGGTTGGACGTCACGGCCAGAATGATGACAAGCGCGAACGCGCCAAGGCGGCGTCCCAGCGTTACGCCCAGCGGCGAAAAACGCGGCAGGATTTTATAGACGGCCCATGCCAGCAGCCCCGTGAACACGGCAATCGCCGCCATGATCGGGAAGACGGGATAGGATTCCCTGATATTGCCGATCACTTCATGGGTGTAGACAAGGTAGTCGACCGCGATGAAATTATAACGCGACTGAAACTCGTCCCAGAAGAACCATTCGCCCGCCGCCGTGAAAACCATCACATAGGCAAACAGGAAAAAAACAAACGCCGTGATCCGGTTGTCCGTTTTCGTGCCCTGCACACGGGCCGGTATGGCTAGCGCGGCGAGGATCAGCGGTATGGCAAAATACGCGAATGTGCCGATGTCGAAATAAAGCCCGACGAGGAAGGCCTGCAGCATATCGAAACCGCCGCCCTCCACGTCCGCCGGATTATACAGTGAAAGCGCAACGCGCGTCGCAAACCCGATAATCAGGAAAAACACAAAAAAAGGTGCCAGGCGCTGGCACATATAACGGGCGGTTTCCAAGATAATACCTTTTATTTCTATACGATGGCGTAGATATAATTTATGGAATGTGGCAGATTTTTAGCCGTTCTCCAACGCATTTAAAAAATGCGTTTTTCGTAAAAAAGGCATCCCATGAAAAAACCGTCCTTGTCTTTTGACATGCTTAAAGTGCGCGACTTCCGCCTGCTTTTGTTTACGCGCATGTTCGCGCTTTCCGCGCTTCAGGCGCAGGCGGTCATTCTCGGGTGGCAGATTTACATGATGACGCGCGATCCGCTGCTTCTCGGGCTGACAGGGCTGGCGGAGGCCGTGCCTGCAATCGCCTGCGCGTTCTTCGCCGGGCATATCGTGGACAACAGCAGGCCGCAGCGGGTCTATCTCTACTGCCTTGCCGCCCTGACCGCCAACACGGTGTTCCTCTTCATCATCGGCAGCGGGCTGGTGGATATCGGTGCCGGACATTTCGTGCCGCTGGCCTATCTGGCGATTTTTATTTCCGGCTTTGCGCGCGCCTTCATTATGCCGTCCTCCTTCTCCCTGCTCGCGCAGATCGTGGCGCGCAAGGATATCTCTTCTGCCTCCGCGTGGATGAGCACGGGGTTTCAGGCGGCGTCGATCGTCGCGCCAGCCGTGGCCGGCGTGATTTACGGCGGTTACGGCGCGGCGGCGGCATGGGTGATGCCGCTTGCCATGATGCTGGCGGCGTTCTTCATGATGTTTTCGATCAAGCCCGCTGACCGCGCCGATCTCGGCAAGGTGCGGGAGCCTGCCCTGAAAAGCATCCGCGAGGGGTGGAAATTTATCCTGCAAAGTCCCGTCCTGCTCGGCGCGATGTCGCTCGACATGCTGGCGGTTTTGTTTGGCGGTGCCATAGCCTTGCTGCCTGCCTTTGCGACCGAAATTCTGGCAACGGGTTCGGAAGGGCTCGGCATACTGCGTGCGGCACCTGCGGCGGGTGCGGTTATCATGGCACTGTATCTGGCGGTAAAACCGATGCGCACCATTCCGGTCACGCGCCTGTTGTGGGTTGTCGTCGGTTTCGGCGTGTCCATGATCGGCTTCGGGTTCAGCACGTCATTATGGGCGGCTGTATTGTTCCTGACTCTCAGCGGCGTGTTCGACAGCGTCAGTATGGTGATCCGCCAGACGTTGATGCAGCTCCTCACGCCCGACCATATGCGCGGGCGCGTCAGTTCGGTGAACAGCATGTTCGTTATATCATCCAACGAAATCGGCGCGTTTGAATCCGGCGCGCTGGCCAAATTGCTCGGCATCGTTCCCGCGATCGTCGCGGGCGGGTTCGGGACGTTGATCGTTGCAGGGGCAACGGCATGGTTCCTGCCGTCCATGCGCCGTACCGTCATACGCGTGGCTGAGGACGATAATACCGAGGTGCAGCAAAAACCGGCGTAATCACGCTGCCGCTTTTTTGTGCAGCAATTCGCCGGCGCGCTTTAAATCCTGCACCAGCGTTTGGCGCAGTTCCTCGCGCTTTTCCGGATCCGGCATACGCAGGATAGCGGCGGGGTGATAGCTGGTGATGATTTTCGTGCCGTCCGGCATCTCGTGCGTTTTCCCGTGATATGTCTTCAAGGAGAAACCGGGGCCGAACAGGGCGCGTCCCGCCGTTACGCCCAGCGCGACGATCACTTCCGGTTTGACCGTCTTTACCTCCGCCTGAAGCCACGCATTGCATGCCTTGACCTCGCGCTGGGTCGGGGTGCGGTGATACCGTTCCAGCCCGACCTTGTCATGTTTGAAATGTTTGACCGCGTTGGTCATGTAGGCTTTGATCCGCTCGATCTCCGCCTCTTTCATCGCGTCGTTGATGACCTTGCCCGCAGGGCCGACAAATGGACGTCCCGCAAGGTCTTCCTGATCGCCCGGCTGTTCCCCGACGATCATCAGCCGCGCGTCTTCCGCGCCCTCCCCGAACACGGTGCAGGTCGTCCCTTTGTAAAGCGGGCATGCCTGACATTTCGATGCAGCCTCGCGCAACGATGCGATCGTTTGCGTCTGCGGCAGGAAGTCCGCGGCGGACATTTCAAACCCCTCGCTGTTCGCGATCATCGTGCGCACGCGTTCCGGCGCTTCGTTCAGCATGTCCTTGATGATGGCCGTCTCCGGCATCGTGTGCCAGTAACGCTCCGGCATTTCCTGGCGCATCATTTTCAATTTTATCCGCGCCGGGTTGAAGGTGGAACGGTAATAGGCCTTCCACAAATCCTCCAAAACATCCCCGTCCGGTGCGGCGTCGCGGGCAACGCCTTCGCCGAATTCCAGCTGCTGCCCGTCCCAGAAGACGGAGGCATCGGGCGTCAGGATGCTCCATTTCATCACCGCGAACCGCCGCGCGAAAAAGGGCGCGACGATCGGCAGGATATAATGGTCGGGCTGATGCCATGCGATGTAATGTTCTCCGTCCTCCTCCTCGACCTTGCGGAAACGCACGAACGCCTTTGCCTTGTGCGCGTCGCGGCGCACCGCCTTGCGCATGAGGGCGAGTTTGCGGACCAGTTCATCCGCGGACAGTTCGAGAAGATGCGGCTCTCCGTGCGTTATACGCCAAAGGGCGTGATAGAGAAGTGCCCATCTCTCCTCGCTCCGGTGGGCGGCGACATCTTCCGCGAAGTCGAGGAATTTCGGGGGGACCGTAAATTTAAGGGACGGCTTGTCCGCGCCGTGTTGCGGTTTCGCGGGTTCGTCGCCGAACAGGGAATGCTGCGCCTTGTTCGCCGTCCATATTGCGTCCGCCGGACGTATTCCCGCCTTCAGATATTCCCGTGCGCGGGTGCGCCATTCCCTGAAATCCATCATGATCAGATCGGGAGGGCGAGCTGTTCGGGCGGCGGCGTGAAGAAGGCAGCAAGCCGCGTGCTGTCGATCACGTTCGGCTGCGGATTGTAATCGGCGGCGATGATGAAATGTTTCGCCCTGTTCATCGCGACTTTCAGGCGGACGAGGTCCATATACCGCACCTTGCCATGACGGCGGATGCGGAGGATGTGATCGACCGCCGTTACGCCAACGCCGGGAATCCGCAGCAGGCTTTCCCGCGGCGCGCGATTGACATCGACCGGAAAGAACGCGCGGTTGCGGAGCGCCCACGACGTTTTCGGGTCCATGTCGAGCGAAAGGTCCGGCGCGGTATCCGGCACAATGTCCTCGATCTTGAAATCGTAAAAACGCAGCATCCAGTCCGCCTGATACAGCCTGTGTTCGCGCACCAGAGGCGGGCTTTTCCCCGGAAGGCGCGCATCGGCGTGCGGGATCGGGCTGAACGCCGAATAATACACGCGCCGCAATTTATATTTGCTGTAGAGAAAATCCGACGTCTTGAGGATTTCCTTGTCCGGTGTCGGCGTCGCGCCGACGATCATCTGCGTGCTCTGGCCGGCGGGGGCGAACACGGGTGCCTTCATGCCTTTCTTGCGGTCTTCGCTGATCTCCCGCGCCTTGGTCTGGATTTCCGCCATATTGCGTTCCAGCTGCGGACGGTTTTTTTCCGGCGCGAGGTTCTCCAGATCACCGGAGGTCGGAAGCTCGATATTCACGCTCAGGCGGTCGGCATAAAGACCCGCCTCGCGCACCAGTTCGTCCGCCGCGCCAGGAATGGTTTTGAGGTGGATGTAACCGCGGAAATGGTGATCCTGCCGCAGGGACCGCGCGACTTCGGTAATCTGCGCCATTGTATAATCGGAATCCTTGATGATGCCGGAGCTGAGGAACAGGCCTTCGATATAATTGCGGCGGTAGAAATCGAGCGTCAGATCGACGACTTCCTTCGTCGTAAAGCGCGCGCGGGGAATGTCGCTCGTCACACGGTTGACGCAATATTTGCAGTCGAAAATGCAATGATTGGTCAGCAGGATTTTGAGAAGCGAGATACAGCGTCCGTCCGGCGTGTAGCTGTGACAGATGCCTGCCCCTTCCGTGCTGCCCAGCCCTTTGCCGTCGCGGGTTTTCTTTGACCCGCTGGAGGAACAGGAGGCATCGTACTTGGCAGCGTCCGCCAGTATGCCGAGTTTTTTGGCTATATCCATAGCGCTATTGTTCTTCTTTTGTTCTTGTTTGTCAAGTTCGCCAAAAGGGATGATTTGCGTTATAAAGCGGGGATGGAAAACAAGCCGCTTGCCCTTTTTACCGTTGCCCTGAAAGAAAGCCTGTCGGATCGCGCTTTTATCAGAATGACCTTGTCCGGTTACCGCGGCGATCAAGAGGGGCTGGAGAAAATCCTGATCCGCCCCGTGGTGATCAAGGGCGCGGACATGCTCAGCTTTACTTACCGCTACAAAACACGCGACATCGTCAAAAATCACGGTCAGACGGAAGCCGCGGATTTGATCGGCAATTACCTTGTCACGGGTTTCAGGAATGCGACGCTTTTTACCGCAGGGTTTGATCTCGCCTATCCGTCGCTGCAGAAGTCGAAACCGACGCAGAAACCCGCCGCCGATACCTCCCACGACCGCAGCAAAACGCGGCACGTGGAAACGGCGGGGAAACAATATCTACGTGACCTGAAAATCACGGACGCTAGCGGCGCAGTCCTAAAAAACGCGCAGGACAAGTTCCGCCAGATCGACAAATATATCGAAATCATCGGCGGCCTTTTGAAACAGGCTTCGCCGGACAGGATCAAGACCATCGCGGACATGGGCTCCGGCAAAGGGTACCTGACCTTTGCGCTTTATGATTACCTGCAGCAAAACACAAAAATTGCTGCGACCGTTACCGGCGTTGAATACCGGAAGGACATGGTGGAACTGTGCAGCAAAATTGCCGCGCATTCCGGTTTCGACCGCCTGAAATTCGTGCAGGGAACGATCGAGGGGTATCGCGATCCCTGCGATATCCTGATCGCGCTGCATGCCTGCGACACCGCAACGGACGACGCCATCGCGCACGGGATCAGGTCAGGTTCGGAGCTTATCATTGTTGCACCGTGCTGCCACAAGCAAGTGCGGCGTGCGATGGAGGAATCCAAGAGCTGGGATACCGCGCTGGACCCCCTCCTGCGCCACGGTACGCTTCTGGAACGTCAGGCGGAAATGGTCACGGACGCGATCCGCGCCCTGATCCTCGAATATCATGGTTATAAAACCAAGGCGTTCGAATTTATTTCCGATGCGCATACGGCAAAGAACGTCATGATTACGGCAGTGAAGAAAGACGTGTCAGGCGCCCGCCGCAAAGAGATCGCGGCGGAAATTGCTGCGCTTAAAAACACGTTCGGCATAGTGCAGCATTATCTGGAAACGCTGACCGATATTACCGCTTAATCGCGGCAATATCCCTCGCCTGTTTTTATGACCAGACAGTCTTTTTTGTCGGTCAGCCATTTCATGCCGGTCTGCTCACCATTTCCGGCCGTGATGTTTTCTTCGACATTGTCGCGGGTGAATTTAAGGCCGTTGCCGCTGGCTGTGGCGGTGAAGGTACGCTCGGCATCCAGATCGCGGATGGCGACTTCATAGGCGCCGTCCTGCGGTGCTTTGCGGATATCCAGATACGTGCCTTCGACGCCCGTCCAGCGTCCTTCCCAGTTGTCGATCGGCGGTGCTTCCCCGTTCTGGCCGCAAGCGGAGAGGGTAAGGACACAGGCAAAAGCCATGGCCGTCTGGCGGAAAGGGATCATCGTTTCGGTCTCCTGCAATTCTGCGTTACGCGGCGGGGAGCGAGGCGATCATGCGGCGGGCGATTTCCTCGGGCCCGCTTACGATCATGTCGGCGCTTCCACTGCGGAACAGGGTTGTTTCTTCCATGTTACGGGAGCGAACGAATATCTGCGCGGAAGGTTGCAAAGATTTTATCTGGGAGATGATCGCCTGCACCTCGAACGGGTCCGGCACGGTGATCAAAACGGCGTGCGCCTTGTGGATCTGCGCTTCTTCCAGCATCTCGCGGTTCGTCGCATCGCCTGCAACGGCGTGATAGCCCTTGGCGCGCAGATGCTCGATCTTTTCGCGGTTGCCGTCGAGGATGACGAGGTCGGCGTTCGTTTCGGCGATCTGCTGCGCGACCTGATGCCCGACATCGCCATATCCGACCAGCAGGACGAGGTTACGGAGAGCGACCTGTTCACCCTGTTCCAGGTGGGCGAGTGTGTCGTCCTCCAGCGGGGCGACGCTTTCCTCTGTCTTGAACAGCTTACGGGCAGCGTTGAACAGCACGGGGTTCAGCGCGATGGAGATCAGCGCACCGGCGAGGATCAAATTACGCTCCTCCACCGGCATGATGCCGAGCGACGCGCCAAGGGCGATCAGGATGAACGAGAATTCCCCGATCTGCGCCAGACCGACGGCTATCTTCATCGCCGTTTTTCCGGGATAGCGGAACATGCGGACGATCGCATAGGTCACGATGATTTTCAGGACGATGACGATCAGGACGGTGATGACGACGCGCAGGGGGCTGTCCATCAAGATATTCGGATCGAACAGCATCCCGACCGCGACGAAGAACAGAACGGCGAACGCATCCTGAAAGGGGAGCAAACGGTCGCTGACCTCGTGGTTCAGGTCGGATTCACGGATCATCATGCCGGCGAAGAACGCGCCGAGGGCGAGGCTGACGCCGAAGAGGATGGCGGCGCCGAAGGCGATCCCCATGGCCATACAGAACGCGGCAAGCGTGAACAGCTCCCGCGATCCCGTGCGCATCACGGCGGAGAGCAGCCACGGCAGGACGCGTTTTCCGGCCACGACCATGATGACCGCGAACAGGCCGACCTTGCCGAGCGCCGTGCCGATCTGCAAGGCGAGGGAAGAGCTTTCACCATCCGCGTTGACCGCCGTTCCGGCAACCAGCGCGGGGATCAGGACCATCGCCAAAATCATCGCGATGTCCTCGACGATCAGCCAGCCGATGGTGATCTTTCCCGTCACGGTGTTGACGAGGTGGTGCTCCTCGAACGTGCGGAGCAGGACGACCGTGCTGGCAACGGAAAGGCAGAGGCCGAAAATGACGGAGGCGCCCGTGCTCCATCCCCACGCGCTGGCGGCGAGATAGCCGACGCCGGTCACGACGGCAATGCGAAGCAGCGCGCCCGTGGCGGCGATTTTCCGCACCTCCATGAAATCGTGGATGGAGAAATGAAGGCCGACCCCGAACATCAAAAGGACGATGCCTATTTCGGATAGTTGTTCGGCCGTGTGAATATCGGCGATGAAGCCCGGTGTGTGCGGGCCGATCAGGATACCCGCGAGGATATACCCCACCAGCGGCGAGAGCTTCAGCTTGTTGGCTATCATGCCGCAAACGAAAGCGGCGCTAAGGCCTATGGCAACGGTGGAAACGAGGGGGAGTTCATGGATCACTGACATAAAGGAATTGTCTGCGAACGCGCCTGTTAAATCCAGATAATAATAGGGGCAGGCCATAAAAAACCGCGCAGGACGCGCGGTTTTTAAAGCTTATGGATCGTAGAATTACGGCTTGATCAGCGCGCGGGCGGAAACGGTCAGGGAAACGTCCGTTTCACCTGCCGATGCGACCGGCGCGGGCATCGCATCTGCCATGGCGAAGCCTTCGGTGCGCGCCATCATGTTTTTATACATCGGCATGATCGGGCCGCCCGTGTCGACATTGACATCCACGAGGTCGGTCGTGTTCTTGCCCAGCGTTTTGGCGACGAGGTCTGCCTTCGCGGTGAGTTTTTTCAACGCGGCGACCATCAGTTCATCCCGCACCTTTTCGACCGTTTCGGGGGAGAGCGTGTAGGCAAGGTTGTTCATGGCAAAACCCATGCCCTGAATTTTTCCGACGACATCGAGGACTTTTGTGGAATCCTTGGATTCAATGTCGATCGTCTGCGATCCGCTCCAGACGGTCTTAACCTTGCGCTCGCCTGTCTTCTCGTTGACGATGACGCTCTCATCCTGCTTGTAGACGGAATAGGCGCCGGTGGAGACTTTCAGCGCGCTGTCTTTCTTTGCCAGTTCCAGCGCCTTCGTCATTGCTTCGTTGATTTTGTTCTGGATCGGGGCGGGGCTGTTCGCGTCCTCGACCTCGATACGCAAGCTGGCCATCAGAAGGTCCTGCGGCATCGTGCGTTTTTCCGTGGCGGAGAGGTTGATGATCGTCGTGCCTTCCGGCGGCAGGTCCAGCCCTTCGGCCTTGGCCGGAGCGGATGCGAGAAGGGGCAGGCAAAGCATACTCATCGCCAGAATAGAGCGCAGGGACATTCAAAATCTCCTTATAAAAGTTTCTACGGGAATGAAGAAACTATAGGTCTAAGGCGTTTTGAGGGCAAGGTTGCTTTCGAGTTTGGCACAAACACGGCGGCTCCAGACATGAAATCCCAGTCCGGTGACGACGTTGACGATGGCCAGCGCCGTGAAGATGCCCATCACGCCGCCAAGCTTTGCGCCGATGATTACGCCGGGGATCAGGAGGAGCAGCATTTTGACAACCGTCATGATGACCGACATCTGCGGTTTGCCCATCGCGTTGAAGGCGGAGCCCCAGCCGTTCACAAGGTTGCTGAACAAATAGGATGCCGGCACGATCAGGAAGTACATCTTCGTGTAGTAAACAACGATCGGGTCATCGGAGAAGAGCTTTGCAATCGGCTCTGCCAGCGCGATCAGGAGGACGGCCGTGCCGATCGACCACAGGACGCTGAAACCTATCGCATCGCGGATCGTCCGGTTCACGCGCGTGAAATCCTTCGCGCCGAAATTCTGGCCGATGATCGGGCTCATCCCGACGGCGAGCGCCATCAGAAGGATAAAGGAAAACGCCTCGACCCGCGTGGCGACGCCGAACGCCGCAACCGATTCCGCGCCGTATCCCGCGAGAAGGCCGATGATGATGGTGTTCACGAAAGGCCCGATTCCGGCCGTCAGTCCCACGGGAAGGCCGATGAAGAGCAGCCGCTTTGCGGAATTGCCGAATGCGTGCATGTGCATGGCGGAGAGCGGCAGCAGCATTTTCTTTTTCGCGCCCAGTATATAAAGCCCCGCTACCATGGCGACGATATTGGCCAGCACGGTGGCAATCGCCGCGCCCTGCAATTCAAGACGCGGAAGGCCGAGCATTCCGAACACAAGAAGCGGGGCGAGCGCGGCGTTGAACAGCGCGACGCTGACCATGATTACGGCGGGGGCGAAGGTGCTGCCCGCCGCGCGGATCGCAGAATTGCCGACGAACGGCGTTGCCATGAACGGCACGCCAAAGAACCAGATCGTCATGTAATCATGGATCAGGGGGCGCATCTCCGCATCCGCGCCCATGGCCGCGAAGATCGTATCGCGCAGCGTGTAGCCGATCACCGCGAGGATCAGGCCGAACCCGAACACCAGGATCATGCCGTGCGTTGTCACGCGCTTGACATCCTGTTCCAGCCCCTCGCCAATCAGGCGGGAGACGACCGAGCTCATGGCGACGCCGAACCCCATGATGAGGGAGAAGACGAAAAACGTGACAGGAAAGGTAAAGCTCATCGCCGCGAGTTCACGCGTGCCGAGCAGGGAGACGTAATAGGTGTCGACCAGCTGGAAACTCACCATCGCCGCGATGCCCCAGATCATGGGGATGGTCAGGCGGATCAGGTGGGATCTGATATTTCCGGTTTTCAAATCGACGCGGGAATTGCTCATTTTTTACTGCGGCTTTCCTTGGGGCGCTTGGGTCTTCGGGGTTATCGGACAGGAAGGCCGCGAAAGCAAGCCCAAACGCAATTTTTTAGGCATTGCGGGCCTCGATAAAGGCTTGCTTCGGGCGGTGCCGGGGGCTAATTCTTTCAAATGCACAATCATCCCGCCCCGAACGACGATCCGCTGATTTCCTCCCTCAATCCCGCGCAGGCGCAGGCCGTGATGGCGACGGAGGGGCCCGTGCTTGTTCTGGCTGGTGCGGGGACGGGAAAAACCCGCGTTCTGACCACGCGCCTTGCACATCTGCTGCGAACGAACCGCGCTTATCCGTCGCAAATCCTCGCCGTGACCTTTACGAACAAGGCCGCGCAGGAAATGCGCCACCGTGTTTCCTCCCTGCTCGGCGGAGCGCCGGTGGAGGGCTGGTGGCTCGGCACGTTCCACGCGCTGGCGGCCCGCATGCTGCGCCGTCACGCGGATCTTGTGGGGCTGAATTCCTCCTTCACCATCCTCGATCAGGACGATCAGGTGCGCCTTGTAAAGCAGTTGATGGAGGCGGACGGTCTGGATACGAAAAAATGGCCGCCGAAGCAGGTTGCGGACAAGATCGGCAGTTTCAAGGACAAGGGGCTGGCCCCTCTGGAAGTGCCGCCGCATGAGGGCGGCGACCTTGCGGGCGGAAAGCTTTTGAAAATATACCACCTGTATCAGGAGCGTTTGAAAACCCTGAATGCTGCGGATTTCGGCGATCTTTTGCTGCATATGATCCAGATTTTCAAAGACCCGAAAAACGCCGACGTGCTGGCCGATTACCACCGCCGTTTCAAATATCTTCTGGTGGATGAGTATCAGGATACAAACGTTGCGCAATATCTCTGGCTGCGCCTTCTGGCGAAAGGATCGAACAATATTTGCTGCGTCGGGGACGACGATCAATCCATCTATGGATGGCGCGGGGCGGAGGTTGACAACATCCTGCGTTTTGAACGCGATTTCCCCGGCGCGGTCGTTGTCCGGCTCGAAGAAAACTACCGCTCGACCGGTCATATTCTGGCCGCAGCAAACGCGGTTATTTCGCACAATGAAGGCCGCCTTGGAAAACAGCTTTTCACCAGTGAGGGCGACGGGAACAAAGTCCATGTGCGCGGCCTTTGGGACGGTCCTGCCGAGGCGCGCTGGATCGGGGAGGAAATTGAATCCCTGCAGCGTAAGAAATACACGCTCGACGAAATGGCCGTGCTTGTCCGCGCCGGATTCCAGACGCGCGAGTTCGAGGAGCGTTTTATCCAGCTCGGCCTGCCTTACCGCGTCATCGGCGGCCCGCGTTTTTACGAGCGTCAGGAAGTGCGCGACGCGCTCGCCTATCTGCGTATCGTCAATCAGAAGGACGACGACCTCGCGCTGGAACGCATCATCAACGTCCCCCGCCGCGGTATCGGCGATACAACGGTGCAGACGCTGTATTCCCATGCCCGCGCCCGCGGGATCAGCCTGTATTCCGCGATCCTCGACCTGACCCAGACGGACGAGCTGAAGCCCAAGATGCGCGGCACGCTGATGAAGCTGATCGACGATTTCGAACGGTGGCGCAGCCTTGCGGGCAACACGCCGCATGCCGACCTTGCCGGCATGATTCTGGACGAGAGCGGCTACACCGACATGTGGAAGGCGGACAAATCGCCCGATGCGCCCGGCCGCCTTGAAAACCTGAAAGAACTTGTTTCCAGCATGGAGGAGTTCGAAACGCTCCCCGTGTTCCTCGAGCACGTCTCTCTTGTCATGGAAAACCAGCAGAACGATACGGCGGAGCAGATCACCATCATGACCCTGCACGGCGCAAAGGGGCTGGAATTCAAATGCGTGTTCCTTCCGGGGTGGGAGGAGGGGCTGTTCCCGTCCCAGCGCAGCATGGATGAAAACGGCCTGAAAGGTCTGGAGGAAGAACGCCGCCTTGCCTATGTGGGCATCACGCGCGCGCGCGAACGCGCCTACATCTCCCATGTCGGCAACCGCCGCATTTACGGCAACTGGGTCAATTCCATTCCCTCGCGCTTCGTCGACGAATTGCCGGAAGAGCATATCGAAAGCGAATCCGAAATGGGGTCGTATGGTGCGGGACGTTCCGCGCACTGGGATTCCTCCGGCTTCGGCGATGTCATCATCCAGCGCAAGACCAACGTCATAGAAGGCAGCCGCGCCGCCGCGGCCCTCAAACGCGACAGCGGCGAGGCGATCAGCGGCTATTCCCGCGGCGACCGCGTCGTGCATGAAAAATTCGGCAAAGGCATTATCGTTCATATCGACGGGCACAAGCTCGACATCGCTTTTGAAACCGGCGGCGGCATGAAACGCGTGATGGACAGCTTCATCAAAAAAGCGGATTAACAATGAAACACCGTCTGACCCTTCTTTCTTCCGACCTTCCTTTGTCCATCGTCCATCTGGAGCGGTGCGAGAAATTCATCGAGGAAAACGGCCTCGGCCTTGCCGGAAAGCCGGAATGGCTGGAGCCGCATGCTGCAGCAAAAATCACGGTCGTAAACGCGCCGACGCTGCAGCAAATGAAAGAGCTGCGCGCCCTGTTTGCCGCGGAACTCATCGACATTTTGTGCACGAAGGATGGGATATCGCCAAAGCTTCTTCTGGCGGATATGGACTCCACCATCGTGACAACGGAAACGCTCGACGAACTCGCGGGCAAGGCGGGGATCAAGGAGCATATCGCCGCCATTACCGCCCGCGCGATGAACGGGGAGCTGGATTTCCATGCCGCCCTGCGCGAACGCGTTTCGCTCCTCAAAGGACTGCCGCTTGCCGCGTTGAAAGAAACGCTGGATGAAACGGTTTTGTGCGACGGCGCGGCGGAGATAATTTCCGCGATGAAGGCGCATGGCATGACCTGCGTTCTCGTGTCCGGCGGGTTCACCTACTTCACGGGCGCTGTGGCCGCGCTCGCGGGTTTCGACCATCATCACGGCAACACGCTGAACGATGATGGCGCGACGCTGCTCGGCACAGTCGGGGACGATATTCTGGATAAGGATGCAAAACTCGCCTTCCTCAAATCCTATGCGCAGAAGCTCGGCATTAATCTCGGTGAAACCATCGCCATCGGCGATGGCGCAAACGACCTCCCCATGCTCGCCGCCGCGGGCACAGGCATAGGTTACCGCCCCAAACCAATCCTGGAAGAAAGCCTTCCCAACATCCTCAAATACGCCGATCTGGACAGGCTGAAATATCTGCTTTAGCGCCTAAATTTCCCATTTGTTAACCATTCCGGTACAGTATGAGGGTGGGATAAACCCTCTCATCCGGAATTTTCATGGCCGAAAAGAAAAAATACAATTTCAAGGTTCCGCAGGACGAGCTTGAGGCTCTGCTCCACCAGTATTGCCGCAACTACACGGCGCTGGCGAAAGAGGGACGTTTCGACCCGATCGTCGGACGCGATGCCGAAATCGACAACGTCATGTTGATCCTTTTGCAAAGGAACAGGAAGAACGCCTGTCTTCTCGCCCCCGCAGGGGTTGGTAAGACAGCGCTGGTCGTCGGCCTTGCACAGGCCGTCGTGGCCGAACGCGTGCCGGATTATCTTAAGGGCGCGCAGGTGCTGGAGCTCGATATGCCTGCCATGGCCGCGGGCACGGATTCGCCGGCGGAATTCCAGGCGCGTTTCATTCCGATTTGCCGCGGCATCGCCGAGCGCTATCACCACCCCGAATTTCCGCGCTACATCCTCTTTATCGATGAGATCCACACGATCATGCCGAGCGTGAAAGGCTCCGCCTACGCGGGTCTGTCCGAGGTTATGAAGCCGTACCTTACGGTGGGCGATCTGCACGTTCTGGGCGCGACGACGCTCGACGAATTCCGCATGTATGTGGCCGTTGACCCCGCGCTCGACCGCCGTTTTCAGAAAGTGCACCTGAAAATGCCGGGAACGGCCGAAACCATTCAGATTCTGCAGGGCGTACGCCCGAATTACGAGCGTCACCACAAGCTGACGATTTCCGATGAATGCATCCAAGAGGTCGTCAAACTGACGGACGAGCATATGCGCAAACGGACACAGCCGGACAAATCCATCATCACGATGGATGCGGCCTGCGCCTGGCACAACATGTTCCGGGGCGAAGATCGTAACCTCTCCATGGAGGCCATCCACCAGATGGTTGCCCGCGAAACCGGCCTGCATGCGGGCGCATTGTCCGACAATGTATATGTGCGCGGAGAGACGTTCGACCCGACGAAAATGGCCGTTCAGGTCGGCACGCGGAATTTTGCGGATACGGGCGGCGACAAGCGGTTTGAAGGCGAAGACGACGAAGAACGCGCGGATTATTAAAGTTGTCATTCTGAGCGTAGCGAAGAATCC